>QIAR01000474.1 GCA_003225595.1 Acidobacteriota bacterium
AGCTGTTGCTCCTCTTTCGTGGCTTGGATGCAGGTCTGTTAGGTGCGGGTAATCTGGGTGGAAGCAACTCGCGCGGCGCGTTTGGCAAGTTCTTCCTCCGAATAGAGGCTGCCGCGACAATTCTCGGCGCCGCAGCAGCAGGGTGCATCGTCGTCCCCGTCGTACAAGTTGTAATCGTAGGAAAGTTCCTCGCGGGCAGCGATGTCTCGTAAAGCAATAATCCATACCCGGCCGTCGATTTCGTCTGCCTCGCAGTTTGGGTCGCAACAGTGGTTGATGAAAGCGGCAATGCCGTCGCCATCGATCACGTGCTGACCGTCGGAAAGCCCGAAGAGGTAGGTTTCGGGACGATCACTGGAGCGCGTGTCTATTTCCTCGACGGTAAGGCGTGGTCCGGTGTATTCCACGATGTGTGCTCCCTTGCTGACAGGAGTCGTCGTGTAGCAACCGGCTGCGTGAATCTTCGACGAGCGAATAACTAGGGCCATGCAACGATTGAAGCAAGGGTTACCCGAGCTTTTTAATTAAAAAAAATGCGGCGCTGAACTGGTAGCGGCCCAGCGCCAAAATTCCTCAACATTCTGTTCTTCAGAATGTGAACTTCACAGCCAGTTGTACTTCTCGAGGGTCGCCGACGCCCTCGCGCAAGAACCCGTCGAAATTAAACAATGCCGGAGTAGTCAGCGGATTCACATTGTTCTTGTTGTTGAAGGTGTTGAACATCTCGATCATGGGGATCAGCGCATAGCGGTCACCGAACTTGAAGGGCCGCATGACGCGCCAATCGAAAGAAATGTACTCGTTGTCCTTCCAGGTCGAGTTGCGCTTGCAAGTCGGATCGGCTGCGCAACCCGTAGGCGTGATGGGCTGTGGCGTATGCGCCTGCAGGCGCAGGTCCAGGTTGAATCCACCCGGAAGCTCGGCATAGCTGAATAGGTTGAATTTGTGGCGCTCATCGCGGTCGGAGAAACTGTAATTCCGCGCCGGGTTCAAGGGGTCGAGCCTGCGGTCGGTGAAAGGGTCACGCTCGTTGGAGTCGCTGTCCAGATCTTCCGACAGCACGTAGTTCCATTCCAATTGGAAGTGCTTGCTGAAGCGCTTTCTCATGCCGATGGTAAGGCCGCGGTAGAGCGACTTTGCGGTGCTCGCGGTTATCATCATCCCGTCAATGTCGGGGGAGAATGTGCCCGCGGGCACAAAGGTTCCGTTGTCGGCGAAATAGCCCCCGCCCGCGCCGTTGCCCTCGATGAACGTCGTCAGGTGAACTCCCTTGGACCAAGTGAAATCAGCGTACGCTGTCAAATTCGGGACTATCTCCTGTTCATAGGCAAAATTCGTGGTATAGATCCGCGGATTCTGGTAGTGCTTGCTGAACAGTCGTACGCCCTCGAAACATGGAAATGGATTCACTGGTGGGCCCAGGCAAGACGTGATTCCCGGAGTCGCGGGGAAATCGCCCGGCCAGGTGGGTCCACCGCCGAATGCCGATTTGGTAAAGATGGTGCTCTGCTGTACACCGTTGGTCGTGATCGACCCCACCTGCGAGAGCATATTCTGCCGCCCGTTGTAGATGCCCCAACTCGCCCGCAGCACTGACTTCTGGTTGTTACGAATATCCCATGCGAATCCAACTCTTGGCTGAAACTCCTTCTTCTGGTTGTGCAGCGTTCCATCGGACGGAAACAGCGGGTTACTCAGGAAAACGCCATAAGCCGTTTGGCTGGGAGGCGTGACCACATCGGGGAAAATCTGGGCTTCCCAACGTAGGCCGTAGTTCAAGGTAAAGTTTGGTCGGATCTGCCACTTATCCTGTGCGAACAGCGCGTAATCCTGATTGCTAATGTCGGAGGCTCCTGGCGGGATGTTGACCAATCCTGTCGGCACGCCATCCTGGAGGTAAAAGATCAACGGGCCGCCCACAGTGCTCCCCGCTCCACAGGTCTGATTGAACGGCGCCCCCTGGGTGATCCAGCCAGTGAACGCGCCAGAGGCGTCAAGGCATTCTCCCGTCGTTGGTCCGAAGCCGCCTGCAGCGCCGGGCGAGGCATAGCGCAGGAAGCCGTCAACGCTGTCAAAGATGTAGCGGCCGGTGAAGAATCCGCGGAACACTTGCGTGTTGACCGTATGCAACCACTCACCGCCGAATTTGAAATTGTGTTTGCCGGAAACGATAGAGAAATTGTCACGTACTTGTGTGCGCCAGATCGTCTCGTCAATGTTGGGTTCCAGGAAGAAGGGATTGCCGAAGCGGAACGTCGTGGCAAATCCCATCGCCGTATCCGCTGGTATCTTCGAGGGCGTTGCCGACCGTGGTCTGAGCTCACGCTGATAGCTGAAGTGCGCCTCGTTCAGCTTGTTCGCCGAAAGGGTGGTGTAGTGGTTAACGTTCACCACGTTGATCTTCGATGGTCCCTCAATGCCGTTGGCCGACGTGCCGTAGGTGGGTACGTCAAACGTCTGGTTCGTGTTCTTTGAGTAGTCGAAATTATATGAAAGTGAGAATTGATTCTTGGAATTCACGTTCCAGTCGAAACGGCCAAGCGCCGCCGAGTTGCGGATGGGATGCTTCACTGGCTGGCCATCATCTTGGCCTACGTCGCTCTTCAAAAAATTCAGGAGCGCCACCCGCTGACATTCGGCGCTGCCATTTATCACGGCGTCGTCGGTGCCCACCACTGGATTGCCCACGGAGCAAGCCGCACCCAACGGCGCACTCAAATTGGCACGGGTTAGGTTAGCGAAGATCTGTTCGAAGGCGCCGAAGATGAACATCTTATCCTTGACGATGGGCGCGCCAATGGTTCCGCCGAATTGTTCGCGACTGAAATCGGTCAGGGGCTTACCATCGGACGTGTTCGAGGTGAGCGCCTCCGTCCGTTGGAAATGGAAGAGGGTGCCGTGCACCTCATTGGTTCCACTCTTGGTGACGACGTTGACGACGCCCCCGGCCGTACGTCCGAATTCTGCATTGGCGCCACTCGCCACCACCTGGAACTCCTTCACCGCATCCAGCGTGATGTCGATCGCTGCCCGCTGGCCGCCGAGTTGCTCGCCAAAAAATCCGTTGTTGTAATCACCGCCATCCAGACTTATGTTGTTGAAGACTCCGCGCTGGCCGTTGAAGTTGATTTCATCACCATCCGGACCCTGCACAATGCTCACCCCGGGGGTCAGGGTTAGCAAGTCCTCGAATTTTCTGCCCAGGATCGGGGTCGAGCTCACCGTCCTGTCATTCAACGTGCTTGCGGCTTCGGTTTCGCTGGTCTCTAACGTGGGGGTGCTAGTAACCACGATGCGTTCTGCTGCGCTGGAAACTTTCATCGTGATATTCAGCGTGATCGCCTGGCCGACCGTGAGGTCCGCATTTTCTTGAACCAGGGTTGAGAAGCCAGGGTGCGATGCGGTCACGGTGTAGCGGCCGGGAGGCAACAGCAAAAACGCGAACCGGCCGTTTGCATCCGTGGTTTGCGTTTTGGTGAAATTGGTATCGAGATTCCTAGCCTCGACAGTCGTGCCGGGCATTACCGCACCGGACTGATCAATGGTTACACCCTGGATCACACCGGTGGTTATTTGGGTTTGGGCTACAAGCGATGCGGTGAAACTCAGGACTACAATAAGCCACAACCACGTGGTCCGCAGTGGTTTCATCTGTGAATCCTCCTTAGCGGACTTGAAATAATTTCAGCTACACGGATGCCTGATGCCAAGGACGTTACTTTTCTTCTGCCAAGAGTCCGCCTGATAAAAATCGGCGGCCATTATAGACTAGAATCCGCCTCTTAGAAGGGAAAACTGCGCTGTCGGGTATCACTGGATTTCCGAGTAGCCGATTTGTAAATGCCCGCGAACGATGGCGCGCGGCGACAAGGTCCTTAAGCAATGACGGGGAGACAGACTAG
>QIAR01000475.1 GCA_003225595.1 Acidobacteriota bacterium
TAGGTATCCAAGAGAGTACCGTTAAGTTCCATCTCTCGAACATTTTCTCCAAGTTGCGGATTAGTAGGCGCAGCGACCTCCAGGACAAGGGCAAACTCAGCGAGATTTGGAGAAAATTGGTTGCTTCTTGAGGACGTCCGGCAGCAAACAGAATCTGCACGTCAAAGGTAGGACCGCAGGGTGGGGATTACGTTGGCGCTTGCCGCTGTTTGCGGTCGGATGACGGGCTACACAGAAGTAATCGTCGCGAAAAGTAATTTCACCTTCGCCGCGCACGATGTAGTCAACATTCATTTCCATGTAGGCTTCTCGGGCAAAACTGGGATCGTAGCCGCCCACAACGACTTTAACGCCCGGCTTGAGGGCGCGCACCAGTTCGATAATGCGGCCAGCAGTTCGCCGTCAAGTCCGGCGAAACTGGGGGCGAAAGGCCGCAAAAATCGATACCGCTGCACGCAGCCTTTCGGGCCTCACCGGGAGGAACCCCAAGTAACCCAATGACAATGGGTATTTCCAATTTTCCGTGGCGAGCTTGCCCAATGCCGAGGGTGGTAACAAGCCCCCCGGTATGACGGACATAGCCGATGCATGTCGTCCTGAGACTGCTTGCTTCCATATCTAAATCTAAAGTGGCGCAGAATACGCGGCTGTCTAAAGAAAATGACCGTATTGGAGGTCACCATGGTGCCGCAGACAGCGATTGAAAATCTGAAAAAACACCTGCGAGGGCAACTCCTGCGTCCACAAGATCCGGCCTACGACGAGGCTCGCAAAATATGGAACGGAATGATCGAGAAGCGTCCAGCTTTAATCGCACGCTGCAACGGCGCTGGCGACGTGGTGAACAGCGTCAAATTTGCACGTGAGCATGACCTGACGGTTGCGGTACGGGGCGGAGGGCACAACATCGCGGGCAAATGCGTGCCCGAGGGTGGATTCCTGATTGATCTTTCAGGAATGAAGGGCATTCGCGTTGATCCAACACGCCGCATCGCACGGGCGGAAGCAGGCCTGAAGCTCGGAGACTTCGACCGCGAAACACAAGCATTTGGGCTCGCAACCACGCTGGGAATAGCGTCGGATACGGGCATTGCGGGCATCACTCTTGGAGGAGGTTACGGCTGGCTTGCGGGCAAATACGGCCTTGCCTGCGATAATCTGCTATCCGCTGATGTGGTCACGGCAGATGGCAAGTTCCTCGTTGCGAGCGAGACCCAGAATCCCGACCTGTTCTGGGGTGTTCGCGGTGGCGGCGGAAACTTTGGCGTCGTTACTTCGTTTGAGTACCAGCTTCATCCGGTTAGTCGTGTGTTCGGCGGTGCGGTGTTTTATCCGTTGAGCATGGGGCGGCAGGCGATTCCCGCCTTTCACGAGTTCGCTACCACTGCCCCCGATGAGATCAGCACATTTATTGCCCCAGCAGCGGCATTAGGCGGCACTCCCGCTACAGGGATTGCGGTTTGTTACTGTGGAGACGCCAGCCGGGGAGAACAGCTTCTTGCACGAATCAGGAAGCTTGGTACTCCTCTCGCCGACCTGATTCAGGAACGCTCGTATGTTGAGATGCAAAGCATGTTTGACGATCTCTTCACCCCCGGCCGGATGTATTACTGGAAATCAAGTCTGATCCGCAAGGTTGATGAGGGATTCATCGAGACGGCTCTCGAACATGCTAAGGGGATGCCGCTGACAACGGGAACTTTTATATACATGCAGCAACTTCATGGCGCAGCTAGTCGTGTAGGTATCAGTGATACAGCGTTTCCACGCGGCGGAATGGGTGTGGTGTACAAGGCTGAGGACACCGAGCTTGGCCGCTTTGTCGCCTGAAATTCCTGCCGGATGAGCTAGCCCGAGACCCGCAGGCTTTGGCCCGTTTCCAGCGCGGGGCACAGGACGCATCTGCGCTGAACCATCCCCACCGTGCCATTTACGCTTGGCCTGCTTCAGGATGGGGATGTCCGAGTTCACCGCAACAGTTGGTGACCTTCGTGTGCATTTCTGACCGGCAAGTGCCAATCGATTCCCACTTCGGACGTATGATTCTTACGGATATTCCCGATATGGAAACGACCTCCACATCGCGGGAAGCGGCACGCCGCAGCACCCGCATCCGGGCGCAAATCCCAGTTCGGATTACCGTGATCGAGGGTTCCTCGTACTTCTCGCAGTCCTGTCACACTCTTGTTGTGAATACTGCAGGCTGCGCCGTTCGGCTCTCGCAACCGCTCGAGCTTGCCACGGCTGTTTGCATTGACCAGCTTCCGAACCAAAGGACTGCGATCGCCCGGGTGGCGAATTGTGTGCCGCTCGGAGCGGGAAGACAGTACTGGCTGGTGGGTTTGGCGCTGGACGAGCCGGAGAATATTTGGGAAATTCACCCCGCCCCGGCGGATTGGGGCACGGAAAGCGCAGTGGCTCTGGCCGCGATTACCGCAACCAATGCTTCTGTCCCAACGAAAAAGGGCGGATGGCCCTATCGGCAGTTTTCCCATCGCGGAGAGTTTCATCCCGCTAAGATATAACTCGCCTTCTTTAAATGCCTACGACTCAACGTGATTGCGCCAGGTGCACGACCCTAAGGGTTTTTACCGCCGATAAAGCGGGCGACTATCGGGGCAAGTGCTGGCCCCCGCCGAAGCAGCCGCGAGACGGGGACTCTTTGCTGAAGCTGATGAGGTTGTTGCTCTGCCATACAGCGTGCCTTTAATGGTGCGAAAGGTGCTGTTCTTGTGTACGACGTGAAGGAGGACTATCTTTCCCCAGTCCGACTTAGGCGTGTGACACGTTTTTCTCGTCTGCTTTTCTGGTTGCGAATCAGCCGACGGACACGAACCTGTTCACTCTTCATCCGGATGTTCGCGCTGCAGCGGCCTTTGGAGCGGCGGAAGTGTTGGGAGCGGCCTCCGAATTTTCACGGGATTTGTCGGCTAACATCTTGCTAATCTTGCGTCCGAGGTCGGCCGGTGTGAAGGGCTTCTGGATGAGCGACACGCCCGCAATCAGCATATCCGCCCGGATAAACTCACCGCTGTAGCCGGTCATGTAGAGTATTTTCGTTTGAGGGCATAGCGCGCGGACTTGCTTTGCCAGAGCCGGCCCGTTCATTCCAGGCATGACCACATCTGTGAGCAGGAGATCGATCGCACTTTTTCGTTGGCTAACTATACGTAAAGCTTCCTGGCCATCTCGTGCGGATAACACCGTACAGCCCGACGTGCTCAAGGCTTCGCAAATCAAATCACGAAGGGGTCGTGCATCTTCGACCACGAGCACG
>QIAR01000198.1 GCA_003225595.1 Acidobacteriota bacterium
TTGGGCGATGAGGTCGGTGATGCGGCAGCTTCTTTGCGATTGCTCGATGAGTGGGAAACAGAACTGGATGCCTGTTATGCCGGGTGCCCACGGCATCCCGTATTTGTAGCGTTGGCAGAGACGGTGCGGACCTTCGAGGTACCGAAATACGAATTTTCGGACCTGCTTCAGGCATTTCGCCAGGACCAGACGGTTACACGTTATGAGACCTTCGCGGATCTGCTGGGCTACTGCCGGTACTCGGCCAATCCGGTCGGACATCTCGTTCTTTATGTTTGCGGCTACCGTGACGCAGAACGGAAGCAACTTTCCGACTACATTTGTACTGCCCTCCAGTTGGCCAATTTCTGCCAGGACGTGAGCGTAGACTTCGCCAAAGGCCGCATCTATCTGCCACTCGAGGATCTTCGGAATTACAGCGCGACCGAAGAAGACATGGCTGAAAAGCGGAACACACCGGCTTTCCGCGAAATGATGCGCTTCGAGGTACAGCGCGCGCGCGACTGGTTCCGTCAAGGGCTGCCGCTGGCAGGGAAAGTGGGGCGCGGCCTGGCCGTGGATATTGAGTTATTCAGCCGTGGCGGCGAAGAAATTCTAAATGCTATCGAACGTCAGGGATTCGCCGTGCTCGGGCGGCGTCCAGTAATCTCCAAGCCGCGCAAACTGGCGCTTGTCGTCCGCGTCGCTCTGGGGAAGCTCTTATGAGCGCGAGTGTGCAGCAAGCGACTTTGCAGGTTTCTCCTCCGTCGTCGCAGCTGGCTATAGCCTACTCAGTCTGCCGCGGCATTACGCGCTCGGCCGCCAAGAATTTCTACTACGCCTTCCTGGTCTTACCGCGACGCAAACGAGAGGCCTTGTGTGCAGTCTATGCTTTCATGCGGCGCTGCGACGACATCGCTGACGACGCGATGCTCCCGGTTCGCGAGCGCAAGAATAAGTTGGAAGCATGCCTGGAGTCTTTGCACCGGGCGCTGGCGGGGGAGCCCACCGATGATGCCGTGCTGTCGGCGCTGACCGACGCACAACGGCGATACAGAATTGCACCGAAGCTGCTTGAGCAACTCGCCTATGGCACCATGATGGATGTGCAGGAGAGTGTGGACCAATGGCCGGAGGCGGGGGCGCCCGCCCCACCCGAACTCACGGTCCGCTATCGTACCTTCGAGGACCTCTACCAGTACTGTTACCGTGTGGCCTCAGTCGTCGGTCTGGTGTGCATCCGCGTCTTCGGTTATCGCGATCCCGCCGCCGAGCCGCTGGCCGAACGTTGTGGTCTGGCGTTCCAGCTTACCAATATCATTCGCGACGTGAAAGAGGATGCCGAGATGGGCCGAGTCTACTTGCCAGAGAAAGATTTGGCTGCATTTGGCATTGCCCCTTCTGAACTGCGTGCGCTAGCTGATGCCACTCGTTTCCGGCCGCTGCTTGCGATGGAAGCCGACCGCGCTCGCGAGTTTTACGGCGCGGGCGACGAACTCATTCCGCTGATCGACGAAGACAGCCAGCCAGCGCTCTGGGTTCTGGTGAACATTTATCGCAAGTTGTTGGAGAAAATTGCGCAGCAGCGGTATGACGTGTTCCACGGTAAGATCAGCCTCACCGTCCGCGAAAAGCTCACCATTCTGGCGAAGGGGTTTCTGAAACGCCTGGCCTGATGAACCAGTCATGGAAACAACCTCCCACCGTTGCGGTAGTTGGAGGCGGGCTGGCAGGACTGGCTGCCGGTTGCGCTCTCTCCAATGCCGGGTTCCGCGTCACGCTCTTTGAACGCCGTCCTTACCTGGGCGGACGCGCCTCTTCGTACCAGCATCCTGGCACCGACGAGATCGTGGACAATTGCCAGCACGTGTTGCTAGGCTGCTGTACCAATCTCATCGAGTTCTACCGGCGCATCGGTGTAGAGAACAAAATCCGCTGGTATGAGCAGCTGACATTTCTTGAACCTGGCGGCCGCGCTTCCGTGATCGAGCCCTCCTGGTTACCGGCCCCGTTACACACGGCTCCAGCGTTCTTGCGGGCGCGGTGTCTTAACCTTTCGGACAAGCTGGCTATCGCGCGAGCGATGATGACTCTCAGTCCTGCGACTCCCCGAGACCGAGGTGAATCGTTTCTGTCCTGGCTGCGCCGTCATGGTCAGACGGAGCGCGCGATTGGCCGTTTCTGGAAGACCGTGCTGGTCAGCGCTCTAAACGAAGACATTGACCGCGTGTCTGTGCCCTACGCAGCACAAGTCATCCGCGAATCATTTCTCAAGTCGGCCGCTGCGGGGCGTATGGGTGTGCCCACAGTTCCTCTCACAGAGCTCTATAACGCCGCTGGGGCCCACATTCGCCGCCACGGTGGCGAAGTGAAGTTACGCACGCCAGTGGAGTCGTTTCACGCAGAACCCTCGCATGTCACATTGCAAATTGGCGGCACCCACTCGACGTTTGATTATGTTGTCTTCGCCGTGTCTTTCGATGTACTGGCGCGAATCTTGCCTGAGACTTCAGCAGCCCAGCCGCTGCGAGAAATGCTCGGGCGATTCGAGAGTTCTCCTATCACCGGCATTCACCTGTGGTTCGATCGCCAGATCAGCGATCTGGATCATGCCGTGCTTCTAGATCGCACGATTCAGTGGATGTTTCACAAGTCACGATTGCTGTCATGTCAAGGGCCGGGGATTTCCAACGGACAAACCGGCGAACAGAATTTGCACGCCGGAGACGAGGCTCTAGGAGACGTGGGGCCGGCAGTAGGGCGCAGGCAGCCTGGAGGGCGTGACTTCGCAGAGTCCTCAGATAGCACAACTGCTTCAGCTCCTAAGGGAAGAAATGGCAGTTATGTCGAACTTGTCGTGAGTTCCTCCAAAGTCCTCGTAGAAAAATCGCGCGCGGAGATTATCGAGTTGGCGTTGGCCGAACTGCACGAATTCATCCCTGCGGCACGGAAGGCGAATCTGCTGAAGTCCACGGTGATCAAGGAAGTCCACGCGACATACTCGCCCTGTCCGGGAATTGATTTGAACCGGCCTCGCCCCGAAACCATCTGGCCCCGCATGTTCCTGGCCGGCGACTGGATTGCCACCGGCTGGCCTGCGACTATGGAAGGAGCGGTGCGTGGCGGCTATATGGCTGCCGAGTCTGTGGCGCATATTGCCGGGTTGCGCGATGCATCTTTTCTCGTGCCTGACCTGCCCGCTAGCGGGCTAATGCGGCTGTTTGTGTGAAAATGGCGAAGCACGTGCCGGTTGCAGGGGCTAATACCACGCAACTACGATATCAACCTCATCCAGCGAAATCGATTTCTCGACCGCAGCCAGCCCTGGACGCGTATTGTTGTGCAGAGCGATGCGGTGGGCACTCGAGCTACCGACTGGCCAGTGCTGAACGTTTTGCATCGCCGCCTGCTGGCGATTGCCGAGGAATGTCTTTCTGGTTTCTAGCCGTGGCAGGGCGTACCAAGAGAGTATAGTCAAATTCACCGGCATCTCGGCATATGATGAAGTAGGCCAGCAGGAGGTGAAATTCAAATGGCAGCGAACCAAGTGGTTCTTTACTTCGAAAAGCAAGAGGACGCTTTGCGTTTCACTCTGGCCGCCGGATCCGTCCTTGCGGATCCAAAACGGAACCATACCGTTGAAGATCTGTTGAAAGTGGCACGAGAGATCGGCAGGGCAAGTCGTATCACCGCGAAGGGCACGCTGAATCCTTAGACGCTACTCCCGGCGACATGAGATCAGGCCGCAAGACAAGACTCTTTAGCACGACCTGGCGGAAACCCATTCTGCTCTCCCGACGCCCAACTCGCCGACAGCGCCTAATTCGCGCGGCAAGTCTCTAACTTATTCCCATGAGACGCCCTGCGTGCTGCAGGGAATCAACATACCTTTTCAGGACGGCTTGGTCCTCAGAAGAGATGTGGGTGAACTTCAGCCCATTAACTACCCGAGAATGGCTACTGACTACGACTCCCCTGGCGTGAATCTTCTTTTGGCCCATCCAAAGGACAATTTCCACTTCGGCTGAGGCGTCGTTGGTAAATTTTATTTCCACATAGCATCCGCCCAGGCCAATTTCGGCGGCATTTGCCTGCACGGGTACGGTAGCCGCTGCGTGGCGTAACCCCCTAGGAACGCTGGCTCCTACTCGGGGATGCTGACTAAGTCTCCACGTCATGACCGTGACCTCTCGCCAAGTACCTGATTACCATTCGGAAGAACATCGAGGAACCCGCAGTTCTCGTACCAAATGGGGGAACCGCTAAGTGCTGCTTTTCCAGATGGGTGCTTTACCCCTTGAAGGGCGGCGTGCCCGGTATTGCCAGGGTTCGTACCGGAGTTTGACAAATTGTGTCGACATTACCGAAAGGACCTTGACGACGATCAAAGTCCGGGCGCGATATCTGGAGAAGCCACCTGCGAGAGCAGCGTAGAGATTTTCTATTCATCTGTTCTGCTTGATATGTTCATCTGCGGCCGAGTTCAGCGAGACGTGCATTCTCAACGGACTTGAACAGTAGAGATGAAGGTGCCCTCATAGAAACCATCAATCAAACAAGCTCTAATTCTTTTTCTTACCGTCCTCCCATGTGACCGGTGGTGGTTCGGGTTCGGCGGAGCCATCGGCTCGCGCGTCGGATGCGCCGTAATTCAGCTTGGCTTTCGAGTCGTGGAGCACCGCCTGACCGCGGCCCATAGCGGTCGAGTACTCTCTCCGAACATCCAGCTTGTGTCCCATGGACGAAAGCTTTTGCAGCACATCTGGCTTAACGCGCGACTCGATCACAATGTTGCACCCACGATTAGGGCTTACGGTGAACCGCGCGTTCTCCAGGGCTGCCTGGATATTCATGCCGTAGTCGACCACGTTTGACACAAATTGGGCGTGAGCCAGCGGCTGATTGGCTCCACCCATGATTCCGAACCCGATGTGCCGGTCACCGTGTTCCATGAACGCCGGAATGATGGTGTGAAACGGACGTTTGCGCGGCGCCAAAACATTGGGATGCAATGGCTCTAGTGAGAAGAGCGCTCCCCGGTTCTGCAACACAAATCCCATGCCGCGGACCGTAATACCCGATCCGAACCCCGCGTAGTTGCTCTGAATCAGCGACACAATATTGCCCTGACGATCGACCACGGAAAGGTATGTAGTTTCGCTTGCGGGCGGTGCTCCGGGCGGGACTTCGCAGTTCGCGGTTGACGGATCGATCAATTTTGCACGTTCCTTGGCATAATCTTTGGAGAGCAATTCCTTCACCGGAACCTTAGCGAAGCGCGGGTCAGCGTTGTAGCGGCCCAGATCGGCGTAGGCCAGCTTCATGGCTTCAATCTTCGTGTGCAGTTCCGTGACGCTGAGCGGTCCTTCGGGTGAAGGCGGGAAAACCTCCATGATGTTCAGCATTTCGAGCGCTGCCATACCCTGTCCATTGGGAGGGAGCTCGTAGATCGTCCAGTCGTGATAAGTGGTGGAGATCGGTTCCACCCACTCCGGCAAAAACTGCGCAAGGTCATCCGCTGACATCGTCCCGCCCAGCGCCTGTGATGTGCGCAGAATGGCCCGTGCGATCTCGCCCCGGTAGAAAGCACTCGCTCCGTCACTCGCAATGAGCCGAAGAGCTTTCGCGAGATCATGATTCTGGAAAATTTCGCCGACCGCGGGAGTCTTGCCATTCGGAAGGAAAACCCGGCGGCCTTCAGCATCCTGTGCGAACACTTCTGGCGCGTCGTCCCAAAAAGTGTGGATCAGTTCGGGTACAGGATATCCTTCTTGCGCATAGTAAATTGCAGGCTGAAAAAGGTCTTTCCACGGCAGTCGTCCAAACCGCTCGTGCAACTTGCTCCAACCGGCAACCGCGCCCGGGACCGTGACAGTGTCAATGCCGGAGTGGGGCATCGAAGTCGCGCCTTTGGCTTTCAAGTGCTCGGGCGTGAGGCCCTGCGGCGCCCATCCGCTGGCGTTCAGTCCATAAAGCTTGCCGGTCTTGGCTTCCCATAAAATAGCAAACAGATCGCCACCGATGCCGTTCATCATCGGCTCGGTCACGCCCAGCACAGCATTGGCAGCGATCGCTGCATCAGCGGCGGAGCCTCCACGTGCCAAAACCTGTGCCCCTGCCTGAGAAGCTTGCACATGGCTGGTGGCCACAATGCCGTAGCGGGTGATGACCATGGAGCGTGCGTCAGAACGATCTTGGGCAGACATGCTGGAAACCAACAGGACTACGGCGAACGTTATTCGCAATGAGCAAAGCATCCTACACCGTCGCGCGAAAGAGTAGTGAAGCTGCGCATTCTGCGGCGCGGTGCGGCAGTTGTCAAGCGAAGCGTTTGCAAAGCGAGCCGGCGGGAAATTGTTGGACGTTCCCTTCCTGATTTATTCCTTCAGCGCCAGAAGACCTATTCAGGACTTGTTCGCCCTGTGGAAAGACGCCGATCCTGATGTTCCTATCCTGAAGGAAGCCCAGCGGATTACGCGAAGCAACAGTAAACCTCTGGCAGGTGGTTCTTGCCTTCCCAATTCTCCCGATGAAGGCATTTCCGTCCTAAAAAGGAGGTTTTGTCAGAGGCTCCTAATACAGGCATTTCGCATCCAAAAGAGAGCTGTCGAGAGTGACAAAGTCTTGGGAACGCCAGGAAGGAAGGGTTTGCGGTAGGACCGCACATGGCAACTCGCCCCGAGAAGCGAAAACGGTTGTCGATACGCGAGCTCTTGAAGCCCCATGTAGCGGCTCTGGCGTTCGGACTGATAGCGGTGATAGGCGAAGGCGCCGCTAACGTGCTTGAGCCCTGGCCCTTGAAAGTCGTGCTCGATAACGTGCTCCGATCGCGCCAAATCCACGGCTGGCTGAATCGCTTTATTCATACTACGGCTGGCGACGACAAATTGGCGATCCTGAAATTTGCCTGCATTGCTGTGCTCGGAATCGCCGCACTGGACGCAATCTGCTCCTATGCGGAAAAGTACCTCACGACCAGTGTTGGACAATGGGTGGCGCACGATTTGCGCCGGGCACTCTATTCCCACATTCAGCGTTTGTCGCTGGCCTACCACGATGAGAAACGCACTGGTGATTTGATCAGCCGCGTAACCACCGATATCGACGCGATCCAAAGTTTCATCACCTCGGGTCTGCTGCAAACACTGGTCAACTCCCTGACCCTGTTGGGAATGGTCGGGGTCATGTTTTACCTCAACTGGCAGTTCACGCTGATCGCGTTGTCGGTAGCTCCAGTTCTTTTCGCGATCGTTTACACCTATACCCGGCGCATTAAGAAGGCTTCGCGGGAAGTGCGGAAAAAGGAAGGTGAGATCACTTCGGTAATTGAGGAGGTCCTGTCCTCGATTCGCGTAGTTAAGGCGTTCGCGCGCGAAGATTACGAACTCCGCCGGCTGGAAGAAGAGAGCCTGGAAGGGGTGGAAATCAGCCTGCGCGCTCGCAGCCTTAAGGCGAAGCTGGTACCGATTGTACAGATGATTGTGGCGTTTGGGACTTGTCTGGTGCTCTGGTTCGGCGCCCGGATGGTGCTAAATGGGACTCTCTCCGCCGGCTCACTGATTATCTTCATCCTGTATCTGGGCAAGATGTACAAGCCCATGCAGGAACTGTCAAAAATGACGGATACGTACTCCAAGGCGCTGGTGGGCTACGAACGTATTCAGGAGGTCATGGAAACAGAAAGGGAAGTCAAGGATTTACCTGGAGCCCGGCGGGCACCAAAATTCAAGGGGAAGATCGAATTTGAGCATGTGGAGTTCTATTACACGCCAGGCACGCCGGTTCTCAAGGATGTGAGTTTTACTGTCGAAGCGGGACAGGTGGCCGCCCTCGTCGGACCAACTGGAGCCGGCAAGACCACCATCCTGAGCCTGATACCCCGCTTCTATGATCCTGTCTCGGGGACAGTCAAGATCGACGGGTGGGACGTGCGGCGCTTCAAGCAGAAATCGCTGCGGCAGCAAATCAGTTTCGTGCTGCAGGAGACATTGCTCTTCCATGCTCCGGTTTGGCAGAACATCGCCTATGGTAAGCCCGAGGCGAGCCGGGCGGAGATCTTGCATGCCGCAAAGCTCGCCAATGCCCACGAATTTATCGAAAAGCTGCCGCAAGGTTACGACACCATCCTCGGCGAGCGGGGCATGACGCTCTCAGGCGGTCAGCGGCAACGAATTGCGATTGCACGCGCGGTGATCCGCAATACTCCAATTCTTCTCCTCGATGAGCCGACTACAGGACTGGACGCAGCTTCGGAAAAGCTGGTGTTCGAGGCTCTGGATCGCTTGATGGAAGGTAAGACTACCATCGTCATTGCCCATCGCTTGTCCACAATTCGCAAAGCTGACATCATTTTTGTGCTTAAGGACGGCGTTATCGTTGAGAGCGGCAAGCACGAGGAGTTGTTGAGGAGCGCGGGCCTCTACTCCAAACTTTACGAACTGCAGTTCAAAGGAGAAGAGGAAGTGGAAAGGCCAGTACACGGCTGACCTGCTGAAATTCCGAAAACGTCTGAACTTCTTGCGCCCCTCCCGCCATTAGAGCTTGTTGAGCTCGGCGATTCTCTCTTCCACCGTTTTTGCGAAACCCTCGACTTCCTGCTGCGAATATTCGGCGGCACGAAACGCATCACGAATCTGCTCTGGCGAAAGCCGGCCGAGCAGTCCTCCGATCCAGTTCACATCGGCGCGCGGAATATGCTTGCCGATCCAGCGCATATGGAGTCTGCTGAAGAACTCAGGGAAACTGGTAAAGAAGTAGATCAGGGCCGGACGCGACGGAGTGCTGAAATCCACGAACTGGGGCGTGGTCTTGCTGATGAACCTGGAATGACTGTAGGACTTTAAATTGCCTTTGGATATCGCATGGGTCCAACTGCGGCCGGTTGTTCCAAACGTGGATCCAAGGTCGCTGACCAGATAGATTTTGCGGGGAGGATCCGGACCTTCATAGATGGCATTATTCTCGTCCTTCAGATCCCAATTATTCATCAATGCCATCATCACGCGAAGTCCGTTGAACTCCCGAGTGCCGATAAATGGATTGTGTTTCCATCGCCAAGTGCCAATCTTCTTCTTGCCCTTAGGATGCCGCTTGAGGCGCACGTTCTTGATTACTCCACCCGGCCCGACCAGGTCTTGACCACGCTTGAGATGAGCCGGCATGTTCTCGACTTCTAGCGTCGATACGAAATAGTCCTCAGTAGTGAAGTAACCGGCGGCCCATAGCAAGCGTACGGCCGCAGTCTCCGGTCGCACTTCCACGCCCAGCTTGACTGTCCATTTTGTTGCTTCCTGGTCGCGAACCTCGAACTTAGGGTTTGTACCTTTGAAATCCTCTTCGAGGAATGTCATGGTACCCCGAGGCTGATCTTGCTCGCCACCAGAACCATAGAAGAGATTCCTCGATGCGATGTCGATGGGGTCACTCCAAAGGATCGCGATGCCCTGATCATCAGTATGTTTGGCTCTTTTGTCTTGTTTCTGGGCAAGCACGGGCAACGAAACGGCAAGAACGGCGAAAATAACAAGAAAAGGCGTGGTCTTCCGACGCATTCCTAAAGCTCCCACGGTAAGCCGCTAACCGCAGCCCCGTTGATGGCCATCGTACCCGGGCTGATGACGCGAATACTATACAGTTCCAAAGGGACGGACGCGCGCGTGCTTGAGTTAGCATACTAGGAACGCAAGCGTCCACGGACGACGCAAGCGAAATGCCTACGCGAAAGTGGAGATTAGAGGAGCGCGAGTGAAACTATTGATACAGCCGGGCGATGGAATTGAACCTTTGGTGAGAAGGATCAAGAGAGCGAAGAAGAGTATTGAAATCGTCATTTTCCGTTTCGACCGCACCGAACTCGAACGAGCGCTAGAGGACGCGGCGAAGAGGGGCGTGTTTGTCCACGCGCTCATTGCTTACACCAACCGGGGCGGCGAAAAGAACCTGCGCAAGCTGGAGATGCGGCTGCTCGCGGGAGGTGTGACGGTGGCCCGCACCTCCGATGAGCTGGTGCGTTACCACGGCAAAATGATGATCGTGGACCGCAAGGAACTGCATCTGCTCGCCTTCAATTTCACTTTTCTGGATATTGAACATAGTCGCAGCTTTGGCGTCATCACCAGGAACCGCCAACTGGTGCAGGAAGCAGTGAAGCTCTTCGAACGCGATACCAAGCGTCAGCCCTATACTCCGGGCTATTCCAAGTTTCTCGTCAGTCCCTTAAATGCGAGAAAACAGCTGGCCTCTTTTATCAAAGGGGCCAAAAAAGAATTGCTTATCTACGACATTAAGATTAGTGACCGGTCAATGATCCGCCTTCTCGAAGACCAGACCAAAGCAGGCGTGGAGATCCGAATCATCGGCAAGCTTACGCACAAGAGCAGCCGACTGACGGTGCGCAAGTTAACACGCATACGCCTGCACTCGAGAACTATTGTCCGCGATCGTAAGGAGGTATTTATGGGCAGCCAAAGTCTTCGTGAACTGGAACTGGATGCGCGGCGCGAAATTGGAGTCATCTTTCGCGATTCCAAGGTGGCAAATTCCCTGGTCAAGGTCTTTGAAGAAGACTGGAACGCGGCGAATGCCCCGAAGCCTGAAACTTCCAAAGAACAAACCACGCCAGCGGTGACCAGAACCGCAAAGAAAGTGGCTAAGACCGTCACCAAAGATCTTCACCCAGTGGCCCCAGTTCTTAAAGCGGCCGTCAAGGATGTCATGCCACCGGATACCAACCTCGACGTTGATTACAAAGAAGTGGAAGAGAACGTCAAGGATGCGGTGAAAGAAGCGGTGCAGGACGTGGTCAAGGGAGCGGTTGAGGATGTTGTGGAACATAAGGAGCCTGGCGAAAAGCGGTAGGAAGTGTTCTCGGCTTTTGTTCTTTTCTCTGCAAACCATTGACCCGATAGGCGCTTATACCTGCCGGGCCAATCCACCCGTTTACCCGTTTTCTGCATCCTAAATTAAGGGAAAGAAAAACATGAATGTTCTGAAGGCTAGCCGCACTCGAACCTGCGTCTTGCTTTTGGTTACGAACTGCTGCCTTCTATTTGCCAGGACTCCATCACAGGGTTCGCCGCGGGTGAATCAAGATTCTCTTATCATTAAGGACTTCGAAAATCGAGTCGCTGATTATGTGAAATTGCACAAGAAAGTGCAGGCCGAGGCCCCTGCTCCGAAACGGACTGATTCGGCGGCAAAAATCAAGGAGGCTCAAGTTACGGCAGCCCCCAAGATCCGTACTGCACGACCCGAGGCGAAGCAAGGTGATATTTTTACACCCGAAATCAGCCGGTTGTTTCGACGCCTGATTGCGACTCCTTTAAAAGGGCCGGATGGCCCGCAGATTCGCGCAAGCCTCCGCCATGCTGAACCAGTAGATGGGATTCACCTACGCGTGAATGCTCCCTATCCCGAGGGTGTTCCACTGCAATCGACACCCCCGTCGCTTTTGCTGAATCTGCCGCCACTGCCGCCGGAGCTCGAATATCGCATCGTGGGACGTGCCCTCGTTCTGCGGGACGTGGGAGCCAATGTAATCGTTGACTTCATACCTGGCGCCATTCCGTCCGCTTAGAATCGATTGTGAAAAAAATGCACCATCGTATATTTTTCGCACTTATAGCCTCATGGCTACTCCTGCTGTCGGGAGTGCAAACCAGCGGTCCGTTGCAGGCGTCCGCGGCGGGAACCACTCCAACTCAGACGAGCCAAGCTACGTCGCCCGTTTCGTCAACTGGAGGGTCGAATTCAAAACAAACAGCTCAGGGCAAACTGGACTTGAAGCTGCCGCTCGAGGCGAAGTCGGTTCGCTTTGCGGTAATTGGAGACAGTGGGACCGGGAACAACGAACAGTATGAGGTCGCCCGGCAAATGGAGGCATACCGGGAGAGAGTCGGTTTCGATTTCGTGATCATGCTCGGAGATAACATTTACGGAGGCGATAGGCCGAAGGATTTCGCGCGCAAGTTCGAACTCCCGTATAAACCCCTGCTGGACGCGGGTGTGAAGTTCTACGCATCTCTCGGCAACCATGACAATCCCAACCAGCGCTTGTATTCACCATTTAATATGGGCGGAAAGCGCTACTACAGCTTCAAGAAAGGCAATGTGACTTTCTTCGTGCTCGACAGCACCTACATGAATTCGGAACAGCTGAGCTGGCTGGAGAAAGAATTGCAGACTTCCAACTCGGTATGGAAGATTTGCTACTTCCATCACCCACTCTATTCAGATGGAAAGTTTCACGGGCCGGACTTGGACTTGCGTAAGCTCCTCACGCCGCTCTTCGAGAAGTATGGAGTAAACGTGGTTTTTAACGGGCACGAACATGTGTACGAGAGGATAAAGCCGGAGAACGGCATCTATTATTTTGTTCTGGGCAACTCCGGCGAACTCAGATCTCACAACCTTCGCCGATCGCAACAGATGCAGGCCGGCTTTGATAGTGATCGAGACTTCATGCTGGTTGAAATTACCGGCGACAAGTTATACTTCCAGACAATCTCGCGGACCGGGCAGACGATTGATTCCGACGTGCTCCAACGGCAAGCTAAAACAGTCAATGCAGGAAAGATCAGAGACGAATTCAGCAAAGACATAACTGCGGAAGAGCATTTGATCCTCTGGCCAGCGGAGGCCATGCCGTGAGTCCGCATCTCACACCCAAGCTCGTTCCTCACTTCGGCGTGTACCATGGTACCGCCGGTAGTGCAATTGGCCATTGATTGCAAGGATTTTACTGGATTAGCTAGAACCTTTAGGGACTGAACACTCGTCCATTGTTCGGTGGAGTGCTGCAGTAGTAGAAAAAGGACGTCGGGCGAAAAATATGTCAATTACCCGCCTTGGTTGCCGGGCTTTCCTTATTGCAATTGTGGTTCTACCCATTACCCTGCGTGCCCAGGCAGTGAATGCCAACGCTCCTTCGAACCAATCGGCCGCGACTGCTTCGCAGGGGCTCATGAGTTCATATCAGGCGCCTACACCGAAAGAACAGTTTCGTCGCTACATGATTTCTGCCTATGGCCCCCTTGCATTTTTCCGGGCGGGCGTCGCTGCTGCGATCGACCAAGCCCGCAATACGCCGGAAGAGTGGGGTCAGGGGGCGGAAGGATACGGGAGACGCATCGGATCACAATTCGGGCGGTCTGCCATTACCGAAACTACGCGTTATGGGTTAGCCTCTGTCCTGCATGAGGACACGAAGTATTACCGCTGTCAATGCTCAGGTTTTGCTCCTCGGCTACGTCATGCCTTGGGCTCGAGCTTTATGGCCCGACGGCCCAACGGGGAAGCGGTTTTTTCTATCCCAGACGCGGTTGCACCGTACACTGGCGCAATTGTAGCCACCTACGCCTGGTATCCCGACCGCTACGGCTTGCGCAAGGGTTTATGGCTCGGTACTCGGTCCTTAGGGGTGCACGTCGGATTCAACGTAGCTCGAGAGTTTCTTCCCCGGAGGCGCAAGCGGTAGCAAGCTGAGAAGAGCTTCCGTCGCCAGGTGATTTGGTTCCCAGTGAGCACCGGGAACTGCTCCTACACTCCGATTACCCCCACCAACTCCTTCACCGAAGCCGCGCTCTTATCCAGCGCCGCCTTCTCTTCCGGCGTGAGTTTGATTTCTATGATCTGTTCGATTCCTTGTGCTCCCAATTTTACCGGCACGCCCACGTACAGGCCTTTCAACCCGTACTCGCCGTCGAGATAAGCGGCGCAAGGCAGGATCTTCTTCTTGTCTTTCAGAATTGCCTCGACCATTTCCGTCACCGCTGCTGAAGGCGCGTAGTAGGCGCTGCCAGTCTTGTGGTATTTCACAATTTCCGCGCCCCCATCCCGCGTACGCTGAACCAACCGCTCAACAGTCGCGCTGTCCATCAGTTCGGTAATCGGGATGCCCGCGACTGTGGAATATCTCGGCAGTGGCACCATGGTATCGCCGTGTCCGCCGAGAACGAATGCGGTTACGTTCTCCACGCTGACCTTTAGCTCTTGCGCAATAAAAGTACGGAATCGCGCGGAATCTAGCACGCCAGCCATGCCGATCACGCGATTGCGCGAGAAGCCGCTCATCTTGTAAGCCGCCTGCGCCATCGCGTCCAGCGGGTTCGACACAACAATCAGGATAGAGTTCGGCGAGTACTGCACGACCTTGCCCACCACATCCTTCATGATTTTGTGGTTGATGTTGAGCAGGTCGTCGCGGCTCATACCCGGCTTGCGCGGGACACCGGCGGTGATAACCACGATGTCAGAATTGGCGGTCTCAGCATAGTTCTGCGTGCCGATCACATAGCAATCGCGCTTCTCGATCGGCATGGCTTCCAGCAGGTCCAAACCTTTGCCCTGCGGAACGCCTTCGATAATGTCGATTAGCACAATGTCCGCGAGTTCTTTGGCGGCGATCCAGTGGGCCGCGGTAGCGCCCACGTTTCCCGAACCCACAATGGTGACTTTCTTGCGCATGAATTTCCTTTCTATCAGCAGGCGATAAGAATTCTCAACCACGGCAGGACACTAGGGTGCGCAGGAAACATGGACTTGTTCTCAAGTCGTGTGCCTTCGTGTCCTTCGTGGTTCAGATTTTGGTGGTCACACTGCGGTCATGACCGCAGCTTCCATGTTCTGGATGACGCAGGTGGCGAACTCGCTGGTCTTTACCTTGGTGGCGCCTTCCATCAGCCGTTCAAAATCGTAGGTAACTTTCTTCTGCTCGATGGTGCGCTCCAGGCCTTGCTCAATCATGTCGGCAGCTTCGCCCCAGCCCAGGAACCGGAACATCATTACGCCGGAAAGAATCACGGAACCGGGATTAATGACGTCTTTGTCTGCGTACTTTGGCGCCGTCCCGTGGGTAGCCTCAAAGATCGCATAGCCGTCCCCGATATTGGCGCCCGGCGCGATTCCCAGCCCGCCAACCTGCGCAGCGCAGGCATCGGAAATGTAGTCACCATTGAGATTAGGAGTTGCCAACACCGAGTACTCGTCGGCGCGCGTTACAATCTGCTGGAAGATTGAGTCGGCAATACGGTCGTTGATCATCAGCTTCTTCTTCCACGCGCCGTTGCCGTGAGTCTTGTAGATCTTCTCGAGCACGTCGTTCACTTCCTTGTATATCGATTGTCGAAAATCCTCAGTGGCAAATTCCAGCCCGGGCTCGATCAGGTTCGCATTCTGCTCGATGGTGATGTTCGGGTTCTTGTCTTTGTTATCCAAGATCCACCTCTCGCGCTCTGTCACTACCCGGTCGCGGAATTCCTCAGTCGCCAGCTCGTATCCCCACTTCCGGAAAGCGCCTTCGGTAAATTTCTGGATATTGCCTTTGTGTACCAGGGTGACAGACTTGCGACTACTCTCTAGTGCGTATTTGATCGCCATGCGCACCAGGCGCTTCGTCCCGGTGACCGACATCGGCTTTATGCCTACACCGGAATCCAGGCGGACCTGCTTCTTTCCGCTCTTCAGCATTTCCTTGTTAAGAAACTCAATCAGCTTGGCGGCTTCCGGTGTACCCTGCTCCCACTCGATGCCGGCATAGACATCTTCTGTATTTTCGCGATAGATGACCACATTCATGCGCTCGGGATGTTTGACGGGCGACGGAGTGCCCTTGTAGTACTTCACGGGACGCACGCAGGCATACAGATCGAGAATTTGTCGTAGTGCGACATTCAATGAACGAATACCGCCGCCCACCGGCGTCGTAAGCGGCCCTTTGATCGCCACACGGAACTCGCGGATGGCGTTAACGCTGTCATCTGGCAGCCAGTTGTTGAACTTCGCCATGGCTTTTTCGCCGGCGAACACCTCATACCAGGTTACCCGCCGTTTGCCCCGGTAAGCCTTCTCGACGGCTCCATCGAAGACGCGGACCGAGGCCTTCCAGATGTCCCGGCCCGTGCCGTCGCCCTCGATGAATGGGATGATGGGATTGTCCGGCACGTAGTAACTTCCATTGCCGTAAGTGATCCTGGCGCCATTCATCGGCACTGGCACCCCGTTGTACGAAGCCGCCATCATCCACCTCCGGGAGATTCAAGAAAACCATTAATTATAAAAGAATCAGCTTGACCCGCGAGAAATGGCGGCGATCAAGGCGCGTTGACTCATTGCAGTTCCTGTAGGGTGGTATTCGTAGCCCCGGTCTCGGCGGCTGTCAGTAAAATGAATCATCGCTACGTTGCGCCTTTGGGCTTGAAGCGCAGTGTAACGTCCACCCCCTTTTCTTTCTCATTCAAATCTTCGTGAATAGTGACGCCCCATTTGATGCTGGGTGGTAAAAGATCGCCGGTCTCTTTCAGGAAGCGTTTCGCGTAACTGCTGTCGTAGGGTGCGCCTTGGCGTAGGGTCCAAGCTTCGCGCAGGCGCGCGGTGGTCTTATCATCCAAGCCCTCGATCTCGATCTCGCCCATGCGGTACAGATCCCCTTCTTTTACCTCGAGCTTGTAGCTTGCCGTGCCAGCTGCATCGTTCAAATCGAGATGAGGCTCCACCGTCGCTTTCATGTAGCCGCGCGCTTTATACAGTGGCTTTATGTTGTCGAGATCGTCTTTGAGTTGCACCGCATTGACTGGTTGCCCCGGCTGCTGGTGAATCATTTTCGCCAGCTGCGCCGTTGGAAAAAGAGTGTTGCCTGACCATTCAATCTGGCTGAGCTTGTACTCGCGGCCTTCCTCCACGGGCAGCATTACGTCCAGGAGAATTTCGTCGGGCGTTTCATGCACGACCTTGGCCTGCGGCTCGCCAAAGTTGATCCGCAGCTTGCCTTCACGCAAGTAAATGGGGCGAAGATCAAAACCGGCAAACATGCGGAGCTTGGAACGCTGATATTGATCGCCCTGCTCGCGTTGCGCAGCACGGGCAAGCAGTGGAAGCTCGACAGCACTGGCTCCAGGAAACTCAAAATTACGAATGCGGAGTGCCGCGCCAGAAATCGAGTAGATCACTCGGTCAACAGTTCCGGCTTCGGTTCCGCCTTCGCCAGGGCGTCTGATATCCACCTGTGCACGATTGACACCGCGTTCCGCGAGCACCGCCTGTAGCGCATCAGCGACCTTATCGGTCAGATCGCCTCCCAATGGCAGTTCGCCTCGAAAGAGAGGAACATAGGAACGGATCTTCAGCACCAATTCCTGATCGGTGAACCAGACGAAATTATCGAATTCTGCCGGAACGAGCTTGTCATTGTCGGCCAACTGGAACTCGACTTTGGTGCCCGCTGGAGAAAAAGAGTAGGTATAGGCAACGTCGGTGAACATGCCGGTGTCGCCCAGCTTCTGTACCGCATCTTTGAAATTTTGCTCGGAGACGTTTTCGCCGAGCCGCAACCCGCTTGCGCCGATCATCTGGTCTGGCGTGTAGCGCTTGGTACCCGTAACTTTCATCTCAATGAGCTTGTAAGCCGAAACGGAAGTGCCACGAGGGCCAGCCTTCGGGGACTGCATCTGAGCTGGCAGGAGCATCGCGCTAAACAGCAACACGGCGAGGACCATTGAAAACCAGAGTGGAAATTTGCAGGTGATCACGTGCGGGAATTCTAACGCAAGAAGGGGTGCAGTACTTACACAGAAGCCCTTTTGACCCGGCACGAGCTTGGTGGTGTGGAACAGCAGCGTGGAAGAACCGCCTTCAGGCCGGCATTCGATGTTCTCCTGAGCAAACGCGGGCCTGAAGGCCCACTCTTCGACAGTAGCGCAGAGATTGTGCGATGAGGTCGTGGGCCACTCAGGGTGAGACCCGTAATTGGTCAGGCGCTCAGACAAGCACAGTAGCATCGAGAAAGCTTGCCCTGACGTCAGAATGATTGCCTCGTAGTCGCTCGTGCTCTTGCATCGCACGAACCGCAGCGGGTTGCACTCTTCGCCACGGGGTATTAGCCCATGACGTTGACTGTGCTTGTAGACGAGCGACATCACCCGGCGTGTCTTGTCCAGCGTAGGATTCGCAAGACCCTTCTCACGGCGAAGAGCCTGAAGCCACTTCTCTATTTCGAGGGGTTCAATGCCGAGGGCGATGCGCTTGCCCCTTCGCATGACGACATAGTCATTCAAGATGTGCCGATAGATGTAGATCATCGACCTAGCCTTCGTGTCGACAGAGTCGGAATGCTCGTTTAGCTCAAGTTTCATGAAATGGTGAGCCAAATCTGCAAACGTCACCCGGTCCCGAAAGCTCGACTGATTGATTTGTTCGCCTTTTTTTGTTTGTCCTTTTGGCTCACCTTTCCCAACATCCTATGTTCCTAACCCGGTCGCTTGTGCTCGTGGTGCTCGGAGGTTCCTGGAGAGCCGCCTTCCGCAAGCGTGACGGCGATACGAAGTCCGAGGACTACCGGGTGATGGCAGAAGGTCTCAGGGTCAGGTTCTTTTGAAGGCTGGTCGGTTTGTCAGACTCTGTCACGGATCACTATCTTGGCAAACAGAGGATGGAAATAGATTGGATTCGCAAGGGTTTTAAAGGGTAGGACGTCCGGTCAGACCTGCAGGGAAACACTTCCGACGAAGATGTTTTGAGCACGCTCCAACTGGTCAAAAGGTATTGGGTAGACGACCAACAGCGCTACTTTCATCGTGCGAGCCACCGAGACGAAGATGGCCAACGGATCCGCCGCTGGCTTGCCAAACGTCCGCGCTTCCACCTACACTTCACTCCCACCTCGGCTTCTTGGCTCAATCTGGTCATCGCGCAGTTCTATTCGGCCGGCCTCGGCACTTGGCTGACGTATAGGCGACACGTAGAACTGACCATGCCCACTCGTTGGCCGCTCGTACCGGATCAGGTCGGTTCCGGGCGGGTGGGCGCCCACTCGGAACCTATGTGCTTGTCAATGGGCTTACCGGAGTAGGAGACTGATTGTTGTCGTACAGGCGATTACACCACCTAGCAACTGGAGCGCCAGCGAGCTTAGTTTCGATTTTCCCCGCCAAGACTGAAGCGAAAAAGACCGGAGTTCGTTCCAAAGATTACTTCGATGCCCGCGCAACGCGACCGGAATCGCATCCGCGACTCTGTGCGTTGAATACTCCGCCGATGTGATATCGTGTCTGGCTTTTCTGGCGGCGACGCTCTGCAGCCGCTCAGGAGATCCGATCAATTTCGAGCCGAGGGTAATGTCAATGTCCAAAGCGAACTGGGTGTTCGCGTTGTTGCTGTGTGCTTGTCTTCAAGTCGTTGCGCTTGCAGGAGGAGCGGACGAGCGGGTTCTCTATAACGGCAAGATCTTTACAGGGGAACCGGAGCATCCTTATGCCGAGGCGGTGGCGATCCGCGGCGAAAAGATTGTCGCCGTGGGCAACCGGGGCGAGGTCTCCAAGGCGGTGTCGAGCGGCGCGGAGATGATTGACCTCAAAGGCAATTTGTTATTGCCAGGGCTGATCGACAGCCATTGTCACGCGGTGGACGGTGGGCTCTCGCTGATTTCGGCCGATATCGGCGAGAACGTCAGTTCCGTCGATGAACTGGTAGCGTTCGCGGCCGAGGCGAAGAAGAGCGGCCGGGGAATGCAAGGAGACATTCTGACCGTCAGCGGAGTCCCGCTGGCATTCTGGTCGATGACGAACGAACTGAACGACCGCTTTAATGCCGGCCCCTACGCAGACCAGCCGGTTCTGATCCAGGGCATGGACGGCCACACCGCATGGGCGAACAAGGCACTGCTGAAGCGCGCGGGGGTCAACAAGCAACTGATCAGCGGCCTGGATGCGGTCGGCCGGGGATACTACGGATTCAGACCCGATCTGGAGCCGAACGGATTCCTTGTAGACGCGGGAGTGGACAAGGTCAGGACCGTGATTCCAAAGCCGAGCAAGAAGCGGATGCTCACCGCAGGACGCGCGGCGGTGCGGTACATGCATGGACTGGGGATCACGGCGTGGCTCGATCCCATGGCCACCGAGGCGATCCTGGGCAGCTACCAGGGATTGGCTGAAAGTGGAGAGCTGAACTCGCATGTTGTGGCGCTGCCGGTGATCGAGTTCAAGAAGGGGCATCCGGAGCAGCAGCTGGCGACGGCGTTGAAGTTTCGCGAGGACTTCAAGAATGTGCCCGACGTGAAGGTGGCCGGCATCAAAGTGTTCGCCGACGGAGTCCTGGAATATCCCTCACAAACGGCGGTCCTCTCCAAGCCGTATCGGCCCAGCGGGAAGAATGGCGAGCTGCTGTTCGATCCGGCCGAGTTTGCGAAAATTGCGATCTCCGCGGACAAGCAGGGAATGATCGTGCATGTTCATGCGATCGGAGACCAGGCGGTGACCGAGGCGCTGAACGGCATCGAAGCCGCCCGGAAGGCGAACGGAAACTCCGGCTTGCCGCACACCATTACGCATCTGCAGTTGATCAGGCCCGACGACATTCCTCGCTTCCACAAACTCGGCGTGATTGCGTCGTTCCAGCTTTACTGGGCGAGCGCGGGAACGGACACGATCGAGCTCGTGAAACCGCACATTGATCCTGCGCTGTATGAGTGGCAGTATCCGGCGCGCTCGGTGCTGGACGCAGGCGGCATTATCGCGGGGGCGAGCGACTGGCCGGTTTCGACGGCCAACGTTTTCCTGGCGATTTACCAGGCCGAAACGCGCAAAGGGCCGGCGGGCGTTCTGGATGCAAGCCAGCGTGTCCCGCGTGAGGCGATGCTCTATGCCTACACGCGAAATGCCGCCCGAGCGTTGGGGGAACAGAACAGGATCGGTTCCATCGCTCCGGGGAAGCAGGCTGATTTCGCCCTGCTGGATCGGGACGTGCTGACGGTGACTGCCGAGGAGGCGCGCGATACGAGGGTCCTGTGGACGGTTGTCGGCGGCAAGACCGTTTACGGGGCCAAGCCTTAGGCCTAACCAGGGGATGAGTTCAGCTTTTATCTGCCTGGGCAATCAGAGCAGGGGCATCAGGCGTGAGGACATGGTATTTCTTCGGCGTTTCGTACCCGGTCGTGACGATTCTACTCGGCGTCACTTTTCCGCTTGGGAAGATATTGTTGCGAGAAGGTGTTGGGATCGTAAACTTCCGGATTGCCCGAGAACCGCCCGCAATCGGCAACAAGCGCCCGTGAAGCGAGGCTTTGGGGCCAGCCGTTGGACGTGATTTCCAGTGCAAGGGATCGTCTATGCGATCGGGTATCTCGCTTACAGCGCATGGCAATCGCACCGGGCTCGCGACGGCGCCAACCAAGATTTGCACTTCTGCCACCTTGCTCACTCACGCGTTCGAGCCGACCCACGTCGAACGTGGTTTCGGACACTTTCTCTGATCGCGTACCCAAAGTGCCGCGACGGCGTGGCAATCACGGCGCCTGCGTCGCTGCGCGGCTCGCGGTCGTGGCGAGCAGATCGGCGAGCCGTCGGACGTGGCCCTCGCGCGTGTAGAGGTTGAGCATGTTGAAGCGCAGCCACGTGCAGCCGGCGTGGCGCGTCGTCGAGAACCACGCCTTCCCCGAGGAGATGACGTCGCGTGCGATCGCGTCTTGAAGGCGGTCGATCGCGTCCGCCGTTCGATCACGCGGCTCCCAGCGGGCGCACGCGATCGAGAGCTCGCCGCCTTCGAGGACGCGGAACCCGCGTTCCGCGAGCAGCGCTTCGAGCAGCCGCGTGAGCTCGATATTGCTCTTCACGGCCGCCCTGATGGTCCGCCATCCGTGCGCGCGCAATGCCATCCACACCGCCAAGCCGGACGATCGCCGCGTCGTCGGGATCCCTCGTTGCCACGCATCGAGCTCGCCGTCGGTCGGAATGTACGATCCCGCCGTCGTGGCGAACGCCCTCTGTGCGACATCGCGGTGGACGGTCAGCAGCAGCGCGGCCGTGACGGGAATGAAGAACCACTTGTGTGGATCGATCGCGATCGAGTCAGCTTGCTCGATGCCAGCGAAGCGCGCCCTCATCGGCTCGAGCAGCATCGCCGCGCCGCCGTAGCAGGCGTCCACGTGGAGCCATATCTTTTCTTCCCGACAGAGTGCTGCGATATCGGCCAGCGGATCGAGCGCGCCCGTCGCCGTCGTGCCCGCCGTCGCCACCACGGCGAACGGGGCCGCGCCCTCCTCGCGATCGCACCGAATACGCTGCTCCAGCGCGCTCACGTTCATCACGCCTCGCCCCGATACGGGAATCGAGACCACGCCCTCCGCCGCGACCCCCGCGACCATCGCCGCGCGCGCAACGGAAAAGTGCGCCGCTTCGGAGGTATACAGCCGCAGCCCCGATTGCGCCGGACCGCCCGTCGCCTGCACCCTCGCGAGCACGATCGCTTGCAGCGTCGCGAAGGTCCCGCCCGGCAGGAACATGCCGTCGGCGGCGGTCATCCCGAAGAGGCGAGCGAACGCGTGGACGAGCTCCTCCTCGCACGTGGTCATCGCCGGCGATTGATGGAACGCGCCACCGTTGTTATTGAGTGACGAGATCAACAGGTCTCCGAGCGCCGCTCCCGGCAGCGGCGAGGAGTTCACCAGGCCTAGGTAGAGCGGATGTGGCGTGCCCATCGAGCCCGGCAGCACCCATTGCTCGAAGTCCTCGAGGGCTTGCACGAGGCCCACGCCCTCGTCGACCACCGTCCCCGCGATCATCGCGCGCAGCGCAGCCCGGTTCGTGGGCGGCGCGACCGGCCGCTCCTCGAGCCCTCGATAGATCGAGACGAAGATTGCAGCGGCCTTCGCTGCCGCTTCCTCGAGCCCCGTCGACGCGAGATCGAACGCCTCGCCCCCGACTGCCGCACCCTGGTCCGATTCTTTCATCTCTGGTCTCCCGCGCCCCCATAGATCGCGCGCACCGCGACCGCGCGAGCCATGTGAATATGGACTCTCCGATTTCGCTTAGCTGTTACGGATTTTACCGTTCTTGATGGACAGCGATTGAGAGAAATGGGGTGCGCCCTGAGCATGCGTGTCTGGCTACGCCCGCGGCTTAGTTCTGGCCACCCACCCGGACGTTAAACTGCGGGAGTCGCCGATCTTCAGCTCGGCGTGACTGACTTTGCCGTCAGGCTGGTCCATGCGAAAGACTTCGCTAGCACCGAAAACCTTTTTGTAGTATTCGGTGGCTTGAGCGGCGCCCTTGATGATCAGGTAAGGTGTGATGGAGTTGTACCCCTCGGAAATGTGCGAGATTTTCATGATTTTTCTCCCTCAGAATGCAGGTTGGGGGTTGAGGTTACGGCACGCTGCCTAGCCCCGGGCAGCCGGCCTCTGGGACTATGAAAACACAAATTCTGGACGATGGCGGACTGTTGCAGAAGCGTTGCCTTTCGACTCGCGAGTCCTAAACTGGAGCCTAAGGCGAGTTAACGCAAACACATTCCTAACCACAGACCGCGCGCGAATCTGCGGCTTTTAAACCGCCTTAATCAGCAAGCAGGTGATGTCATCGTGCTGCGGTGTGTTTCCGACGAAGAGGTCGAGATCAACCATTATGCGGCTTAGCATTTTGACAGGCGATGTTTCCGTACCGGCATTCAGAATTGCGATCAGGCGCGCTTCACCGTAATCCGCCCCCGGCTCGTTGACCGCTTCCACCACTCCGTCGGTAAATACCACGAGCCAGTCGGCGGTTTCCCAAGTAACGGTTCCGCTCTGGTAGATGGCGTCGGCCGTAATTCCAAGCGGCAGTCCGCCCGCATCGAGGCGTTCGATCGATCCTGAGCTATGCCGCAGGATCGGCCGGTTGTGTCCGGCATTGATGTAGGTCAGTGTGCGGGTGGCAGGCTCGTACTCAGCTAAAAATGCGGTAGTGAAACGCACACCACCCTGGCTGTTGCTGCAGGCATAGCTGTTCATGCTTTCGACAAGTTCTGGGAGTGACGACGGGGTGGCCGAGAGTGTTTTGAAGCTGGCCTGAAAAGTGGCCATCAGCAGGGCTGCGGGGATGCTCTTGCCGGCGACATCGGCAACCGCGATGAGGTAACTCGGGTTGGCAGAAGCAGAGG
>QIAR01000513.1 GCA_003225595.1 Acidobacteriota bacterium
TGCCGTCTATATCCACCGACTCGTTGATGAACTTGTGATCCCGCACGAGCTGCCATCGTGGATCACGAAAGGCACCCCACTTCTTCTCATGTTTCGCATTCGGCTGAGACGTGCGAGGCTGCAAGACAAACCAAAAAAATGAAAGATAAAGCACAATAGAACAAACAGCGCCAGCAATTAGTAAGACTTGCGCAATTCGTGGCTGAACAGAAGTCGGTGCCGAGATGGCTGCAATCCATAGACCGGCAAGTGTGGCGAGGTTTGACAAAGCACTAAGACCGAGTAAAATCTTTCCTAGCATTGACGTTTCACCCCAATCGCACTGGCCCGACTGCGAATCGGGCCTTTGTTATTTTTTAAGCGTTCTCTTCCGATGAGCCATCATTTAGAGAGGGCTGGCTTTGGGCGGTATGAGCCACTCAAATCCACGCTGAGGAGTGATCTGGGCAACGTGAATGTGGCCGCCCGTGATCTTCCACATGTCAAAGTCAATTTCTCGCGCTACGTCAGAAGAACATGCGGCAACGTATCCCTTCACGTATTCTGTCGCATCAGGAAGTGAATATATGGGTATTGGCTTTGTGTACTCCGCAAATCGTGCATCTGCAAGACCCCCAGGGTCTGGATATATTGCCTTTCTGACCGCATCGGAGCCTAAGATCGCACAGAAATGCGGAGGCAAAGAGTTCACTTGATACTCAATACGTTTGCCATTTGAATGCGTGAAGCTACACATAATAAGTGACGGAGCATTCTTGAAATAGCCAACCACTATTAGCTCTAAGACTTTGCAGGCAGTACCGTCCTCTGTTCTACGGAGAGTGGGCAGTGTTTCTATTTTTCCCGTGCCTTTGGCCTCGTTTAATTCTTCGTTGATTTTGCTGCATATTGAGGTGAGAAATTTTCTACATGTATCGAATTGTCTGTAAGACAGCAAATCGACTTTCCTTTTTATCTCTGCCATGACATCGAACTTGGACAGTTTTACAAATCCACTCACGCCATAGGCCAGAACCTTGTCGCCGCCAATAATCTCAAATATTTTCTGCGCTTCGTCAGTTTCGTGTTTCAGATCATCTGCAGTTGCTTTCGCCCTAGATTCATCGTCAAGTCTTTTGCGTCCATCAGCGGCGATCACAAAGCCAAAGGGCGGAATCCCCACTGCGCCTATAGCAGTCATACCCGTTTCCTTCACAGAGGTTCCTGAGGTTAAGCTTTTGGCGGACTCGCGTTGAAAAGTGATGTTTTCGGCTGCTCCATCGGACGCGTCACGGAGACTAGACTGGTTGCGCCCAGCCTGGGCGAAGCGGGACCTGTTTCGCCGTTTTTTCCCCGACCGGAAAGTATCGACAATGCGCGATACTCCTGTCACGCTAGATAAAACCGCGTGACATCTGATCCCGTAGGGTGACCCCGGTCGTAAACGATAGTTCTCACAGGCGGAGTAGTAGTCCTGTACCCAATTCGGCAATAGTAACCGGGGGAAATAGGAGTTATAAGTAGATGCTAAAGCATCTACTAAAGTCTAATCGGGAACGGTCGTTGAGGGGCATTCAGTATGCAGTTGCCTCTGCCCGAAAACGAAGTTGCCAGGCTCGAAGTCCTCGGCAGGTATCAGATCTTCGGTACTCCTCCTGAAGAATGCTTCCACAATATCACCCATCTGGCTGCTTACGTCTGCGGGACACCCATCGCTCTCATCAGCTTCATTGACCAAAACTCCCAGTGGTTCAAATCGAGGGTCGGTTGGGACGTCGACGAGATCCCACGTGGCGTTTCCCTCTGCGCCCAAACCATCCTGCAGTCCGAAGCCGCAAAATATTTTTTCAGAGCGGACACCGACGTTTCGTTCCTCTCGGGATCTCTCGTCTTATTAATCCGCCGGACCTTCGACGTCAAGTCGCCGGAGATCGTTCTGCCGAAACTCTCCACGATGGTTCCAAGTATAGCCTCGGGGCTGGTTACTGCGGGCCCATCTCGTGCCCTATGCAAGGTGTCGAGATCGATGGGAGTGAATTTTCCGTTGAGTCCGTCCCGATCTGGAAGACAAGCGGTCGGACTTTTTGCAGGTATCCGCTGGCCCCCCGAACCTGTTGGCTACGGACCGGGAGTGACTAAGCCATGATCGACCCAAATATGGCGATGGTTAGTTCTTACGATTACCGGCTTGTCGTGCTTTCCGTCGTAATCGCGATTTTCGCCTCCTACGCCGCACTTGACCTTGCTGGACGGACAACGGCGGCAAGCGGCCGAACCCGTCTTGCTTGGCTTGTAGGCGGGGCGACTGCCATGGGTGTGGGCATTTGGTCCATGCACTACATCGGCATGCTGGCTTTCAGCTTGCCGGTGCCGGTGCTCTACGACTGGCCGACGGTGTTACTGTCGCTCCTGGCCGCCGTTTTCGCCGCTGCCGTGGCCCTGTTCGTAGTGAGCCGGCAGAGAATGGGCTGGCTGCGGGCGCTGACCGGCAGTGCGATTATGGGCAGTGGCATCGCGACCATGCACTACACCGGTATGGCCGCCATGCGATTGTCGGCGGCGTGTTCCTACGACCCACTGCTCCTGACCTTGTCAGTTGTGTTCGCAATCGTAATTTCGTTGGTCGCGCTGTGGCTCACGTTTCGTTTTCGGGAGGATAGGAAAGCGACCGGTTGGTGGAAGGCTGCCAGCGCGATCGTGATGGGGGCCGCCATACCCGTCATGCATTACACGGGAATGGCCGCAGCCCGGTTCACGCCCTCCGCTGTGATTTCAGACACGTCTCATGCCGTGAGCACCTCGACTCTCAGCATCGCAGGCGTCAGCGCCGTCACTCTGCTGGTTCTCGGCGTCGCTGTGCTGACGTCGGCTGTGGGTCGGCGTTTCTCCGCTCAGACCTTCAAGCTGCGTGAGCACGAAAAGAGAGTCCTGGCGATCACTCAAACGGCCCCGGACGCGATCGTCTCTGCCGACTCGGACGGCCACATCACCTACTTCAACCCGGCCGCAGAGCGCATCTTTGGGTACTCCAGCGCCGAAGCATCAGGGCAACCGCTTACCTTGCTGATGCCAGAACGATTTCACTCTGCTCACCAGGAAGGCTTGCAACGATTCCTTGCCACGAGAGAGGCCAGCGTCGAACTGGTGGGAAAACGAAAGAACGGAGTTGAGTTCCCCGTGAGTCTCTCCCTTTCTAACTGGGAAACCGGCGGTGAAACCTTCTTTACTGGGATCTTCCAAGACATCACCGAACGCAAGCAAGCGGAAAAGAAGTTCCGAGGGCTGCTAGAGGCAGCCCCGGACGCCATGGCGGTAGTGAACCAGGAGGGCAAGATTGTCCTGGTCAACGCCCAGGCGGAGAAATTGTTTGGGTATCGGCGGGAAGAGCTGTTGGGACACAAAATCGAGATGCTGGTGGCGGAACGCTTCCGAGGCGAGCACTCTGGGCACCGCAGGAGTTTCTTCGCCGACCCTCAGGTGCGGCCCATGGGAGTCGGCCTGGAATTATACGGTTTGCACAAGGATGGCCACGAGTTTCCGGTGGAGATCAGCCTCAGCCCGCTGGACACCGAAGAGGGTGTGCTCGTGTCGAGTGCCATCCGCGACATCACCGAGCGCAAGCGAGCGCAGGACAAAATTCAGGACCTGAACAAAGAAATGGAAC
>QIAR01000514.1 GCA_003225595.1 Acidobacteriota bacterium
CCCGCGCGACCGAAATCGAGTCGCTTAAGTCAGCTGGGCCGAAAGATAAGGAGAGTAGATAGGGCTATATGCGCAGAACGCTAAACGAGAGTCCGTACGTTCCGGGCGGCTCAGGCGGTGTGGGTCCCGGAGCGGGCATCGTGCCACAATTATCTGCCAACAACTTCGTCGCGGGCTGCGGGCCTGCGCTGCGGTTCTGGCTTGACGTCTCCTGCAGAAGAAACTTAGAAGAAGAGCTAGCTGTTTCCGCTACACTGCAGTTTGATCGACAGGATTCCGCCAGCAAGAGTTCCGTAGCCGCCGTGATGCTGTGCTTCTCTGGTCCTGAGTGATGGTGGGCCATCTTGACCATCGGTTGTGAAACTTTATTGGGCGCATGCTCAGCTTCTGTCCGATGACCGCTCGAGCACAGCACTCCACAACATGCTGCCGGAGAGAAGATACCGGTCAGGAGGATGCTCAGGACAACAATCGCGGCTGCCGCTCGTGACATCACTAGAAGGAAATGTACCTTAGCCTTCCGTGAATGTGCAAACAAGACACGTTGGGACGAACCTACAGCGGCGCGGAACCGTGAGAGACGCTCAGCAAATCTTGAGGCCGCAAGCATCCGAATCACTGCAAACGTCGGTTACTCAATCACGGACGGAAGAGTCTCAGGATACGAAGCTGCGTCTGGGCGAACCGGTTTCACTTTTCCCCCAGTCGGAATGTTAGTCCCACGGTGACTCCGATGGGGTAGCCGGGAGTGGCGTGGATGCGAGGGACGGGACCAGGCTCGGTCTTCAGTTGGGACTCGAAGTAGTTTTGCGTTTCCCAGTATCGCTTGTCATTCAGATTGTCTATAGCGAAGTTGAAGTCGACCCCGTGCCCAATTCGCTTGGACATGCTTAGGTCGAGGACGTCGAGTTCGGTCGCACGAATCGCCGGATTGAGGCCGTCCAGCCGGTAAGCGCTGATATGGCGATAACGGAGGGACCCATTGAAACCATGCCAACCCGCCAGGGTCAGGCCAGAATTGGCGACCGAGTGCGGTGCACTGTCAATGTAGAGCCGGGGAGAGGTTCCGCGATAGAAGGCGTTGGAGACCTGGGTGAAGCCGCCATTCAAGATCAGGTGACGCGTAACTTGAACCGATGTCCTCGCTTCCCATCCATAGGAGCGGCTCGGGCCTTTGAGCTCGAAGCTTCCGTCGTCGGGAATGTAAACCTGCTCATTGGAACGGTCAATCAAGAACAGGTCGGTGCTCAGGGAGACTCGTCTTAAAACGTGGGCAGTCCCGACCTGGTAGAAATCGGTAGTTGCAACCTTGGGCTGTTCCGTGTGTTGCACAACCCCGCGCGCGTCCTGACTGGAAATTCCCCGGCCGTAACTGGCATAAAGTGTGAGCGGCACTCGCGGCAACGGCGTGTAGGAGAGGTTCGCTTTGGGCTGAAAACGCGAGGCACTCTGAAGCCCGGAGTGCGCGGCATCCAGGTGATCGTTGACATCAAAACGGAAATAGTCGAAGCGCAATCCCACATCAACGTGGAATCTCTGCTGCGGCAGATCTACTCCCTGCTGGACATAGCCAGCCAAGTTCGTGACATGAGCATGCGCACTCGTGTTTACATCCAGAATTTGCCGGTCTTTGGTGTGGAGAAGGCTGACGTTGATCTGATTATCGTGGAAGTTGGATCCGATGGTCAGTAGTGCACTGTGTCCGAACAGCTTGTAGGGATGCAGATATTGGGCGTTCACCCCTTGCTGCAGGCGCGAATCGTGCTGCTGGATTTCGTCTCCATTCACACGATCATTGAGGAAAAAGGTGAAGTTCGAGTACAGATCGAACAGAGAGCGTCCGAGAAAACCATCCAGTTTCAGGATGTCGCCGTTCGCAAATTCCCGCTTGTAGTACGTTCCCAACGTGCCCAGACGGACCCTTCCGCCATCAAACGGATCGATGAAGCCGAAGCGATCCAATTGGCCGCCGGCTACTAGGTCCAGAGGGATCTGCCCTGAGGAGTAGAAGTCATTGGTGCCAAAGTTCAGTTTGAATCCTAGCGATTCTTTGTCATTCAAGTGGCGCGTGTAGTTGCCGGTTGCGTTATTCCGGCCATAGCGTCCGGGATTGGTGAAAGGACCATCGGTATGGGAGCCCTCGTAAGCGATAAATGTATCCGCTTTTTCGAGTGCTGGACTGTAGCCGACAAAGCCCCTAAACGCGCCGAACGAACCACCCTGAACTCGCACAGTGAGGAGGTTCTGTAGGCTCTCTTTGAGGCGAATATGGACAACACCGAGGCCAGAGAAATCTCCGTACTCGGCACTGAAAGGTCCGTTAAGAATGTCCACGTCGTCCACGAGTTCCGGCGTCAGGCTCTTCAGTGCGCCAAGGTAGCCTTGCCCGTGGCCTTGTGTGGCCTGGTTCTGCTGCACATCATTTACCAAGACCTTTAAACCCCCATTCACCCCGCCGTGATCAAGATTGAAGCCGAAGCGGCGAATCTCGAGTGACTTGCCCCCGCCTTCGTGTTGGCCGGTGTTGATGCCGGCGGCCAGCGTGTCGAAGATCTGGTCGTCGCGGGAGAAGAGCGTGCTCTTGTAGACGTTGTCGTTGCGCTGATCAATAGTCGGGTTCAGCCCGCTGGCGGAAATGACCATACTTTCATGTACCGGTGGGATCGTATAGCTGAGCTGAAGCTGCAAGCCTTCGGATGGTTCGGAAGTGCTCAGATGCTTCTCTCCGAAAACCACATATTTCCCGGTCACCTTCAACGTGAGAGGTTCGCTCGGTACAACCAGACGAAAACCGCCGTTGGAATCCGTTACCGTCTCCTTCTTGCCGGAAGCGTACTCCGCGACAACCGCGACGCCGGGAACAAGTTCATTCTTGTCCGTGATTACCACGCCGGAGACGGCTCGGGATGAAGCCGTTTGGGATTGGGAACGACCCGTGGCAGCAAGAAGCAGGAGGGCGAGGAGGTAAACGTAGCCGCTCACTCTGCGGAAGTGGCGGCCTCCGTTCGGGCGATCTCCGCCAACGCCCGATTGAGCGCTTTGCCAATCTCTGGCGATTATCTTGTTGCCTCCTGCCCTGACCGTGAAGAATTTATTAGAAACTTGAGTGCTCTTCCATATTCCCCGTCCTGAACTGAGGGCAGTTCTTCAGTGTTGATGATTTCTTTGTTGTGTAACCCGCCCTGCTGCGGATTGCGTAAGCCCGGCCAGGGCGGCCCGGTCTTGCTCTGATTGCAGCGCGTTCAACTCGGCGGACTGCCGCAGGTAGCTCTCCGCCGCAGAGCGGTC
>QIAR01000515.1 GCA_003225595.1 Acidobacteriota bacterium
TTTCGCACTTCGGCGTCAATGGCGTGCGCGGCCGAAACCCAATGAATGGTCGCTTTCACCTTGCGCCCGTCCGGAGGAGAATTTCCACCGCGCGTCGCGGGATCGTAGGTGCAGTGAACTTCGATCACTTCGCCCTTCTCATCCTTCACCACGCTGGTGCAAGTAATGAAGTAGCCGTAACGTAACCGGACCTCGCGGCCCAGGGAGAGCCGGAAATATTGCTTCGGCGGGTCCTCGCGAAAATCATCCTGCTCGATATGGAGCACACGGGAGAAGGGCACGTTGCGAGTGCCTACGCTCGAATCTTCGGGATTGTTCACCGCCTCCATCTCTTCGACCTGACCCTCAGGGTAATTGTCGATCACAACTTTCAACGGCCGCAGCACGGCCATCACACGCGGCGCTCGCCTGTTCAGGTCCTCTCGCACGAAGTGTTCGAGCATCGCCAGCTCGATCACGCCGTTAGTTTTCGAGACGCCGATTGCCCCACAGAAATTGCGAATGGCCTCAGGCGTATAGCCGCGTCGCCGGATCCCGACAAGCGTCGGCATGCGGGGATCGTCCCAGCCGCTTACGTGTCCTTCCTCGACCAACTGCAGCAGCTTCCGCTTGCTCAGCAGCGTGTAGGTGAGGTTGAGGCGGTCGAACTCGATCTGCTGGGAAGGGAAGATGCCCAACTGCTGGATGAACCAGTTGTAGAGTGGCCGATGATCTTCGAACTCAAGCGTGCACATGGAATGCGTGACGCGCTCGATGGAATCCGATTGCCCGTGGGCGTAGTCGTACATCGGATAAATGCACCACTTGTTTCCCGTGCGGTGATGTTCGGAGTGCAGGATGCGATACATCACCGGATCACGCATATTCAAGTTCGGCGAAGCCATGTCGATCTTCGCCCGCAAGACTCGTGCACCATCCGGGAACTCGCCCGCCCGCATCCGTTCAAACAGGTCCAGGTTTTCTTCCACCGGCCGGTTGCGATACGGACTGTCCTTGCCGGGCTTGGTCAGCGTGCCCCGGTACTCGCGTATTTCGTCTGCTGACAGATCGTCAACGTACGCCTTGCCGGCTTTGATGAGTTGCACCGCCCACTGATAGAGCTGATCGAAGTAGTCGGACGCATAGAAGAGACCATCCCAGTGGAAGCCGAGCCACTTCACGTCCTCCATGATTGAGTCGACGTACTCCGTCTCTTCCTTCGACGGATTCGTGTCGTCGAAACGCAAATTGGTCTTGCCACCAAATTCGTCGGCCAGTCCGAAATCCAGGCAGATCGCTTTGGCATGCCCGATGTGCAGATATCCGTTCGGCTCGGGTGGGAAACGCGTTTGCACCCGTCCGCCGTATTTGTTGGTCTTGAGGTCTTCGAGGATGATGTCGCGTATGAAGTTGGACGGGGCAGCTTTAGGCGCAGGAGGCGCTTTTGTCCCAGCTTCGGTCGGGGGATTAGATGGATTCATGCTCAACTTTCATTCTATAACTAGAGGCAGATTGTGAGCTCATCCAGTCATTGATTCATCGGGTGATTGAATCATCTTCCTAAAAACCCAATCGCTTAGGATATAATGAGATCCAGTAATGCCGACAGTTCTGAGATTCGAGGGACTGCGCGTGGTGATTTATCCAAACGATCATAGGCCAGATCACGTGCACGTGATCGGAAGGGGTTATGAAGCGGTGTTCAACTTGAACTGCCCGGCAGGGCCTGTAGAGGTTCGGGAAAACTACGGATTCTCACGGCGTGAAGTCACACATATCGAAAGAGTGTTAAGGAATCATCTTGCAGCGCTATGTGGAGCATGGGAGAGCATTCATGGCAATCTATGACAATTTCGAACTGGCGAACCGGCGTGCTAAGGACCGGCAGGCGGCAATCCCCAGGGCCATTGCCGCGCACTATGACCGCGCCAGCGGACGCATCGTAATTCATCTCAGCTCAAACTTGGACCTGAGTTTCTCGCCACGCGATGCGCAAGGCCTGGAAAATGCCAAGCCATCGCAGCTTGAAGAAATCAAGATCAGTCCATCGGGCTTCGGGATTCACTTTCCCAAGCTGGATGCAGACCTCTACCTGCCCGGCCTGTTAGAAGGCTTCCTTGGCTCGAAGCGCTGGATGGCATCCAGGCTCGGTCAAATTGGAGGCAAGTCCAGAAGCGCGGCGAAGAGAGCCGCTTCCAAAGCCAATGGAAGATTGGGTGGAAGACCGAAGAAAGCCGCTGGACGTTAACAATTTCCCAGATTGGAACCTGCGTACGAGTCATGTGACACGGAAACTTGTTCGCGCCGCTCGTACTCCATAGCCTGAGCTGGGGCCCGTGGTGTAATGGGAGCACATTAGCCCCTGTCCAGTAACAGGGTGCGGGTTCGAGTCGCGCCTGCAGGAGATATACGGCGCACCGACCGATGCCGAGATGCACCGCTATAGTCCCGCGCAATGCATCGGCGCTGACATAAAAGTTGTCAGCGGCAGTCGCGACCCCAATCACGTAAGTACCAGCTTCGTGGAACGAGAGAACCTAACCATGCGCATGAGTATGTGCCGCTTTACGCGTATGGCAAATGGGTTTTCGAAGAAAGTGTGACAATCATGCCCACATGGTTGCCATTCACTTCAGGCATTACAATTTCGCCAGAATTCACAAGACGCTGCGCGTAACCCCGGCGTTGGAAGCGGGCCTGTCTGATCACGCTTGGTCATTTGAAGAAATCATTGGACTGCCATAGAGAAAATCTCCGGCTGATCCAAAAAACTTTACCAGTAAACTAACTAGTGCAGGCACCATTTAAAGCATTAAGACAGCCTATTGGCTGAGAAAGCGCGAGGAGATCAGATGGCCGTATACGCGATATGGAACAACAAAGGCGGGGTCGGGAAAAGCTATCTTACATTTCAGATTGCTTCGGAATACGCGAAAACGCATCCGAATGCAAAAGTGCTTGTCGTCGATCTGTGCCCACAAGCGAATGCTTCGAGTATGCTGCTAGGCGGAATTATCAAAGGCGAGCAATCTCTGGTCGCCATTGCCAGCAAACCCAGACGCCGCACAATTGCTGGCTACGTGGACGAGCGCATTCGCAGCCCTTATGTGAGCCCCAAGGTGGGGGCAAAATTTTTCTTGAAGGTAAGCGAATACAACGATCAGGTTCCCGGTAATCTTTTTCTCGTTGTGGGGGATGAGGGTCTCGAAGTTCAAGCGTCCCGCGTTTCAAATGCGACTAATCCTGGGCCGACAGATGCTTGGCGCATCGTGCATAGTTGGATCAGCGATCTGATTGCGGATATTCGGCATTCGTGGAACGTTACAGACTCAACTGTTTTTATCGACTGTAATCCGAGCTTCTCCGTTTACACCGAATTGGCAATGTCTGCCTCTGACCGCTTGATTATTCCCTTCTCTGCGGATGGGTCTTCAAAACGAGCAGTGCGGGCGGTGTTAGCCCTGCTCTATGGGGATACGAGGGTGCAGGGAGCGGAGCAGTCTGAGTTCTACCTGAACTCACAAAAATTCCGGATGTCAGCACCGAAAATCTATAACTATGTTGGCAACCGTCTAACGCAAATGAATTTGGCCGCAGCGAACGCTTTCAAAACAGTTGTCGATGAGATCGGGAAAGAGATTTGGAGCGTATGGCAATCCAATCCCAATCAATTCGCGATTCATCCAGCCGGACAACCCGCGCCTCGGAGTCGGGCTGAGTTTCGGAGGATGTTCCAGGTTGAGATTAACGATGCAAATACTGCCTCTGTTGTATCTGGTGCACTGGGGTTTCCAATATCCAGTCTTGCCGCTGGCACGAAGACTCTCGCCGGGAAACGCATTATGGTCAACCAGTCTCAACTTGATCGCCAAAAACCGAACATTCGTCAGTTTGTTCAAACTATCGATTGAAAACCAAGCTGAGACACTACCCGGCCGCAATACCCATTGACAGAGGAATGAACTTGAGGTAGTTTTCCAGTCCATCCGCACATCCTGTGCGGCTCGGGAAGAGGGGGCTCGGGAAAGCTTCGCTGAAGGAGTTCCCTATGTCTGCTGCCTCTAGCCCCGGATCGGCTCACGATCCAGACGTCGAATTGTCACAGCGGCGCTCATCCGCAGAAGAAGATCACAGACACGCGGAGACTGGCGCCCCACACGAGATACGCGCCTCTGAAAAACGGAAGTCCCGGAAGGATGAGGTGTTGGATAAGCTTGACGACTTGCTATCAGGGCCGCGAGCGGCAAGGATTGTCTCCGGCGGTCTGATCGTGATCGTTGCCATTGTCATATGCGTCGGGCAAATTAGCGATTTCATCGAGCGACGGAACACGAGTCGGCGGATCAGCCAGCACCAGAATGCTGACTACCGTGGCGATCCCGGCACCCACGATTCCAGTAAAGACGACGAGCAAGGCGCGGCCAAAGCCGCAAAGCAGACGCCGCAGGAAATACACCTCAACCACCATATTGCAATCCGAGATGGCAAGCCGATCCTGCTTCCGCAGGATGTTCTGGCATCCCTTGGAAATGGCGTCGACGCTTTAGGCATTCAGTATTTCACTTCTGACGGTTGCATTCTCGTTCACCGTCATCGCGGTAATACTGAAACTGACGAGTGGCTTCCCGATGCCACTAAGGGTGTTCAGAAGAGCCAGGTCAAGGCATCAGCAGTATTGCAGGCATCTGGAGTACCTGATTTGACTAGGCTACTGGCGGCAGACGAATATCACGCCAGGAAGGCATACCGTCAGCCTCAGCTACTGCGAATTCAGGGAGGCCGCTGCTTGAATCCTCATCCCGGTGCCTTTTCCTGGTGGTGGGGTCCTCCCAACGGTTGCTGGGTACCGATGATGCGGCAATTCCAGGATGGGTGTCTTCATCATCAGATGTTCAATAGCTGTGGCAACTACTGGGACGCCAACGTACTTTGGGATCGCTGTGTTCACTGACCGAAGCTTCTGATATTGCTGGCACCGTCAATCGTCTGCCGTATGGTGCATTTTGAATTGGGTCTCCTCACCCACCCACCCCCAGCACCACCCGAAACCTTGCTCGGCCGCTGATCATCTGCTCGTAGGCTTCGGCGGCCTTTTCC
>QIAR01000005.1 GCA_003225595.1 Acidobacteriota bacterium
TAGGCCGGCCTTCTTTCACTTTGTACACGCGGTCTGTTGTTAGCCCAGCCGCTTCCAGCACATCGGCGGTTCCAGCCGTCGCCACCAGCTTGAACCCCATATCAGCGAAGCGCCTGGCTAAGTCTGCCACCTGGGGCTTGTCATGGTCGGTGACACTGATGAAGACCGTCCCCGCGGTGGGCAGCTTCTGACCGGCGGCGATTTGTGCTTTGGCGAATGCTTCACCAAAATTGTCCGCCACGCCCATGACTTCGCCGGTTGACTTCATTTCCGGACCGAGCACGGTATCGACCCCAGGAAACTTGCTCCACGGAAATACCGGCGATTTCACGTAGTAGCAGCGGCCGCTATCGAGGTCGGCAACGCGTTCGATGAACTCCGGCAAAAACTCGCGTAGCTTGCGTCCCGTCATCAGCCGCGCAGCGATCTTCGCCATCGGCACCCCGGTTGCTTTTGAAACATACGGCACCGTACGCGAAGCGCGCGGGTTGACTTCAAGGACGTAGACTCTGCCAGCTTCCCCGCCATTGCCTTTGGAACTTCCATTCGACGTTCGCGGAATTGCAAACTGAATGTTCATTAGACCAACAACCTTCAATGCCCGCGCCAGTCGGAAGGTGTAATCACGCATGCGGTTCAGCAGGCGCTCAGGGATATCCACCGCCGGCAAAACACAGGAAGAGTCGCCGGAGTGGATGCCCGCTTCCTCGATGTGCTGCATGATGCCCCCGATTACTACGTCTTCTCCGTCCGAAAGAGCGTCGACGTCCACTTCGATCGCGTCTTCGAGGAAGTGATCAATAAGCACCGGGCGGTCCTGTGAATATTCGACTGCCTCCTTCATATAACCCCGAACGCTCTCTTCGTCGTAGGCGATCACCATGGCACGACCACCGAGCACGTAGGAGGGCCGCACCAGCACCGGATATTGCACGCGCTTGGCGGCTTCGACCGCTTCTTCGACCGAGGTGGCCATAGCGCCCGGAGCTTGCGGAATATCAAGTTCATCGAGCAGTTTGCCGAAACGTTTCCGGTCTTCTGCGAGGTCGATGGACTCGGGCGACGTGCCAATAATAGGCACGCCCGCAGCCTTCAGCGGCAACGAAAGGTTGAGCGGAGTCTGTCCGCCGAATTGCACAATCACGCCGACCGACGCACCTGAAGCCGCCTCGTGCTCGTAAATCGCGAACACATCCTCAAGCGTGAGCGGTTCGAAGTAGAGTCGGTCGCTGGTGTCGTAATCAGTCGAGACGGTCTCCGGGTTGCAGTTGATCATTACCGTCTCGAAGCCGTCCTCATGGAGCGCGAACGAGGCGTGACAGCAGCAGTAATCGAACTCAATTCCCTGCCCGATGCGGTTCGGTCCGCTGCCCAGGATGATGACTTTCTTCTTCTGCGTTGGCGAGGCTTCGTCTTCTTCCTCGTAGGTCGAATACAGGTACGGGGTATAGCTTTCGAATTCTGCGGCGCAGGTGTCCACGCGCTTGTACACCGGGCTGACGTCATGTTTCTTGCGCAAGTGGCGGATTTTTTCCTGTGCACCCTTCCCATTTTCCAGGCGCCATACGGCTGCCAGCCGTTCGTCGGAAAAGCCCATGCGCTTCGCATCGCGCAACACCTCAGTAGGAAGCGATTCCATGGGATGCTTCTCCAGTTCAAGCTGCATGTCGTTAATTTCCTTGAGCTGGTAGAGGAACCAGGGATCAATCGAGGTCATCTTAGCGATCTGCTTGACTGTGTATCCCTGTCGCAGCGCATAGCGGACGTACATGAGCCGTTCGGGATGCGGTGTCACCAGGCGCTGCGTGAGGATGCGCGGCTCAATCTTCTCCGAGCCGGCTTTCCTGCCGGTATCGAGGGCACGAACACCCTTAAGTAGCGCCTCTTTGAACGTTCGGCCGATTGCCATCACTTCGCCCACTGATTTCATCTGCGGACCGAGGCTCTCGTCGGCGCCGGGAAATTTCTCGAACTGCCATTTCGGAATCTTCACTACGACGTAATCGAGCGTGGGCTCGAAACAGGCCGGGGTCTTGCGCGTGATGTCGTTCGGAATCTCGTCGAGCGTGTAGCCGACGGCCAGCTTGGCGGCGATCTTGGCGATCGGGAAGCCGGTGGCCTTCGAGGCAAGGGCCGAAGAGCGCGACACGCGCGGGTTCATCTCGATCACAACCATGCGTCCCGTGTTGGGTTGCACAGCGAACTGAATATTCGACCCGCCGGTTTCGACGCCAACTTCACGGATCACGGCGATCGCCGCGTCGCGCATAGCCTGGTATTCACGATCGGTAAGCGTCTGCGCCGGTGCGACCGTAACGGAATCGCCCGTGTGTACGCCCATGGGATCGAAGTTTTCAATCGAGCAGATGATGATGACGTTGTCTTTCCTGTCCCGCATCACCTCAAGCTCATACTCTTTCCACCCGAGAACCGATTCTTCGATAAGCGCCTCGTGTACCGGCGAGAGATCAAGGCCGCGCGCCAGAACTTCAAGCAATTCTTCCCGATTGAACGCTATGCCGCCTCCGGTGCCGCCCAGCGTGAATGACGGACGCACAATCACGGGAAAGCCGATCTTACCCGCAAACTCCAAACCATCTTTGAGGTTGCTCACCAGTGCCGACTTGGGCACGTCGAGGCCGATCCTCTGCATTGCGTCTTTGAAGAACAGACGATCTTCGGCCTTCTTGATGGCTCCAATGCTGGCGCCAATGAGCTGGACGTTGTATTTGTCGAGGATGCCGCCGTCAGATAGCTCGACAGCGACGTTGAGCGCTGTCTGGCCACCAACCGTGGGCAGGACCGCGAAACCCGTGCCGGACGCCATCTCCCGCTCGACCCGGATAATTTCTTCCAGGTACTCGCGGGTGAGTGGCTCGATGTAGGTCCGGTCGGCGAACTCCGGATCGGTCATGATGGTGGCCGGGTTGGAGTTGGCCAGCACCACTTCGTAGCCGTCGGACTTGAGCGCCTTGCAAGCCTGCGTGCCGGAGTAATCAAACTCGGCCGATTGCCCGATTACGATCGGCCCGGAGCCTATGATCAGAATCTTCGAGATGTCAGTGCGTCGTGGCATTATTTTGTCTTCTTGCAGGCCATGGCTTTAGCCAGAAGCGAGGAGGCAAAGTTAGCGAAGCTTAGCTCTGGGTCAGGCTCTTTATAGAGTCCCTTGACGCCTTCTGTACTGTTGGACATTAAGAAACAGGTTGCGTCGTACAATCTTTTCCGAACCAGTTTTGTCAGGAGGATTTCGTAACGCTTGGCATAGGATGCAGACTTAAATTCCTCAAAAACCGTAAAGTGCGGTTCCTGTGCTTTCACTGCATGAGTTGAGCCAGGGGCCTCCTCCAGCAGCATCATGTATCCGAGCCAAGGACGAGCCGATGGTTTGAATGCTCCTTCCCTGTACGCGGCCCACAAGTCTGTGGCGCTTCCAACTGCCTCTTCGGTTCTGTTGTTGTAATTGTTGCCAAATGACCCAACTTGGGACTTGAACTCGATGGCTGCGATTAGGCATCCCTCCACAACAACTAGGAGGTCCCACTTCTTTTCGGGCCTGAACCACCCAGGCAATTCGACGTATCGCTCACAATAAATAACTGGTTTGTCAATACCGGACTCTTCCAACAAGTCGCGCACCAGTTCCACGAAACCATCCATTTGGCTGCCGCCCGTCACAGCAGCTCTGGCCCCACCGTCACGAATGCCCGACTTAGAGCCTTGCTTCTGGGCCTGTGTTTCTCGGCTGGCCCAAAACCGAGATACTGCCTCTTTCAGCTTGACCTCCAGTTGGTCGTTCAAAGCTATTCCTGATGCATTACAATAATCGGATTCGAAAAAAGGGTCGCGAGTTCTATCTGCAACCGATCACTAGCGTCGTTGAAGTAATTTCCGTCAATTTCGAAATTGATACTGTTTCTTCCGCACCTAGAAGCCGCTAGTGCAGTTGTACCCGTACCCATGAATGGGTCCAACACCGTATCCCCCACAAAGCTGAACATTCGAATTAGTCGCTCTGCAAGCTCCAACGGATAGGGTGCCGGATGATTCTTTGTTGAAGCCCCCGTCAAACCGGTCCAGATTTGCTGAAACCACTTAGCATGCTCTGCTGCTGAGATTACGCTCAGAATCCGGATCGCCTCGCTGGGGGCGCGATAGCCACCCGGTTTTCTTTGCATGAGAATGAACTCAATATCGTTCTTGATAACGGCGTTTGGTTCGTAAGGCTTTCCCAAGAATCCACCACCACCGTTTTCGACCTCGTAAGCGGCGTTGGCAATCTTGTGCCAGATAATCGGGGCCAAATTGTCAAAGCCAATGGCACGGCAATGCTCCTGAATACTCGCATGTAGAGGTACGACCGTGTGTCTCCCCTCATTCTTTCTGCGCGATAAGCAAACATCTCCAACTATGCACACTAATCGCCCGCCAGGCACCAACAAATGGAAACACTTCTCCCATACTCTGTCTAACTCAGAGATAAATTCATCGTAATGGGCGATGTGTCCAAGCTGACCCGCGGTGTCTCGGTATTGTTTCAGCGTCCAGTAGGGCGGCGAGGTCATTATGAGCTGTGCGGTACTGACAATTTCCGCTGACATTTGTCTGGCGTCACCGCGCACGAGAACGTGGCGCGTAGGTATTCTCTCCACCGCCTTGCGGATGAGCTTAAGTAGCGTGGGCTCCTTGGCTATCCTCGGGATCGCGGTCTGAAGGTCACCGAGATCGCAAAGCTCTTTCGGCAAGAAGGCAGAAAAATCAACGCGCTCCAGCCTCTCAGGATTCGCAATGGCCTGACTGGTCACCCTTTCCACTCCTCCATCATCTTCACAAAATCCTTGAACAGATAATGCGAATCGTGCGGACCCGGCGACGCTTCTGGGTGATACTGCACAGTGAACAGCGGCAGGTTCCGATGTCGCATACCCTCCAGGGTGTTGTCGTTGAGGTCCATGTGCGTCAGTTCGACTTCACTCTGGGGCAGCGAATCCGGATCAACCGCGAAATTGTGGTTGTGCGCCGTAATTTCGACTTTGCCGCTCTGCAACTGCTTCACCGGGTGATTGCCGCCGTGATGTCCGAACTTCAGCTTGTAGGTCTTGCCGCCGAGCGCGATACCGACGAGTTGATGTCCAAGGCAGATGCCGAAGATCGGCTGGCGACCCATCAAGCGACGGATGTTGTCCACTGCGTAAGTGCAAGGCTCGGGATCGCCGGGACCGTTCGACAGGAACACGCCATCGGGCTTCAGCGCGAGCACATCTTCTGCTGTGGTCTGCGCCGGCACTACGGTGACCTTGCAGCATTCACCGCGCAGCTTGCGCAGAATGTTCTGCTTGATTCCAAAATCGTACGCAACCACGTGAAAACGCGTGGGCTCGTCTTTCACTCCGACCACCGCAACCGGCTCGTGCGAGCGCTCGCCCACTTCCCATACGTACCGGTGCTTAGTGGTAACCACCTTCGCTAAATCCGTGCCATCCATCTTTGGGATGGAACGCGCTTTGGCGACCAGCTTCTCAGTATCGCCTTCCAGCGTTGAGATCACGCCGCGCATCACACCGTTGTCACGCAAATGCCGCACCAGCGCGCGTGTATCAATATCGGCCAGCACTGGAATCCTGAACTGCTCGAGATATTCTTCGGTCACCTGCTGCGAGCGCCAGTTCGAACTGACTCTGGAAAACTCGCGTACAATCAGGCCCTCGATATAGGGTCGAACAGCTTCGTTGTCTTCAGGATTGGTGCCGTAATTGCCGATCTCGGGGTTAGTCAGAACTACGATCTGGCCCGCGTAGGAAGGATCAGTGAAAATTTCCTGGTAGCCGGTGATGGAAGTATTAAAAACGACTTCGCCGTAGCATTCGCCTTTTGCGCCGTAGCCTTTGCCGCGGAAGATGCGCCCATCTTCCAGCGCAAGGATTGCCTGCATTCCTGCTCCAGGGAGTGGATTTTACCGATTCTAGCAAGGAAGCCGGAAAGGACCAAGCATTGATTGAGTGGAAGTGCAGCAGTGTCGAAAAAAACTTTATCATTCCGACCGCAGGGACGAATTTGCTCTTCGACGCATTGTTAATACAGCAGGTTCCTCGCAGGCTGAAGCATCCCCGGAATGACAATTCAACAAGGGGATCTGTCGGCCAGCTTCACCGCAGCCGGCCCAGTTTATCTACCGGCCAGTATCCGAACACCGCTTTGCCGTAGATGTAATTCCGGTTCACAGGACCAAAGTCGCGGCTGTCGTTGGACATGCTGCGGTGGTCGCCAAGCACAAAGTAAGAGTGCGCGGGAACCACAATCTCGGGATAAGACCGCTGATCGGCAAATTCACTCGGCACATAACCCTCTTCCAGCGGATTGCCGTTCACATACACCAGTCCGTCATCGATGCGGATGTGGTCTCCCGCCAGTCCCACCACGCGCTTAATATAGCTCTTCGAAGCGTCGCGCGGGTAGCGGAACACTACGATATCGCCCCGTTGAATCGACTCCAACCGGTAGACGAATTTATTTACGAAGATCCGTTCTTGGTCGTCCAGCGAAGGCATCATGCTGGTGCCTTCGACCTTGACCGGCTGATAAAGGAAGATGATGATGAACGCGGAGATAGCAAGGGAAATTATGAGGTCTCGCAACCAGACCGCCAACACCGGGGTTGCTCGACGCAGGCGCAGCAACTGAATCTGCGTTTTCAGCATCGAGTTTTCTTGTACGGCGGTCTCCGGTTCGCGCATTATCCTCTCCATAGTATACGGACAATAGTCGCCCTGGTGCGGGTTGCCCTAAAAACCCAAACGAACTGAACCGAGCGGGTCCGATCCCGCTATCTAACCTGTTATCACCCTGCTGCTCGACAGGCCCACTCGGGTTACAATATCTAGAACCGAGGAATTACGGCATGCCGAAACGTAGGTTGATTGTTGCGTCCTTATGTGTAGCCGCTTTGATGATGACGGCCCAGTGGTCCCCGTCACAAGAGCAGGGGTCGGGATCGGTTCCGGCCTACAACGCAGGTCCTCCGCCGAAAGGCACAAAACTGCCGCCCATCCTGCCCAAAGAACAGCTCTGGGGCGAGAATGGGCAGTTCCCCTATCAGGCCCACGCCTACGAACTGGCAACCAAGATACCGGTCGTGCTGCATCAGCAGCCATGCTACTGTTACTGCGACCGCATGGGGCACAACAGCCTGCACAGCTGCTTCGAGAATACACACGGTGCCCAATGCACCACCTGCCTGAAAGAGCTGTATTACAGCTACTCCATGCACCATAAGGGCAAGACTGCAGCCCAGATCCGCCGAGGAATTATCAAAGGCGAATGGAGGCCGGTGAACCTGGAGGCGGCAGCCTCGATCAACTAAGCTAGGCCTTGCATCGTGCTTTTAGTTTCATATTTCCTCAAATGGAGGTACGTTGAGGGTCCAGCTTGACGCTCGCCGCAAAGGCCGGTATAACCTGCTTGCATTGGGCGAACTAAAGCCGCTTTTCCACAGGATGAATTTGACGTCTCACGGTATACAGTTTAGATAGGACTTAGGACTATAGGCCAAAGTGCCAGCAATAGTTAAAATTATTAGCAGTAACTTATAGAAAAAGGAGTGGTTACGAGGAGTACTGGGAAAGTTTTGCAGATGGCACAGAAAGCTTCAGCTAAGAAATCCCTAGGCGATGACCCTCGTTTTGCACAGGCTGTGCAAAACTACGAGGCCGGTTTGCGCGCCATGCAGGAGCATAAATTCGATAAGGCGAAGACCTACTTACAAAAGGTCGTGGCTAGCACCAGCAAAGAACTCGCGGACCGAGCCTCCGTTCACCTCAATAGCTGCAATCAGCACCTCGATCGAGTTACCACACAGTTCAAGAACCCGGAGGAGCATTTCGATTATGCCATCTCGCTGATGAATGTCGGGGACTACGTGAGCGCGAGAGAACACCTGGAGAAACTGCTTAAGCAGGTACCCAAGGCCGACTACGTTCTCTACGGGCTGGCCGCTCTCGACTGTTTAACCGGACACGTCGAAGATTCTTTGAAGCATCTCGATGAGGCCATCCGCTTGAAGCCTGCTCTGCGCTTTCAGGCCCGAAACGATTCTGACTTCCAGAACCTGGCGGAAGACCCGCGCTTCACGGAGTTGCTATACCCCGACCCGGGGGCGGAAATGGCTGCTGGACACGGCGACTCCGAAGCGGAGCGCTAGAAAGCCCCCATGGACGCTCAGCACGGTCCCGAACCCTCTTCTCGGGACAAGTTGGCGCGAGATCGACCCTTGCGAGTAGTCGCCATTGGCGGCGGCACCGGCCTTTCGACGCTGCTGAAAGGTCTGAAACGATTCGCTGTGACTCCCGCGGAGCGTGGCTCTGCCGAACCCTCGTCACCCTCAATCAGCGAACTATGCGCGGTTGTCACAGTCAGTGACGATGGTGGTTCCAGCGGCCGTCTGCGCAAGGAATTCAACATGCTTCCGCCGGGCGACATCCGCAACTGCGTCGTCGCCTTGTCGGAAGATGAGGCTCTACTCTCCCGGCTTTTCCAGCACCGCTTTCAAAAGGGTTCCGGGCTGGAAGGCCACAGCTTCGGCAACCTCTTCCTCGCGGCACTGACTTCTATTACGGGTGACTTCGGCGAAGCCGTGCGGCTGTCTTCCGAGATCTTGCTGACCCGCGGACATATTTTCCCCGCCACGACTTCGAATATTGAGCTCGAGGCGCTGATGGAGGACGGCTCCCGCGTCCGCGGCGAAACCAAAATCACAGCCAGCAAGGGGCGCATCAAGGAATTGTTCCTGGTTCCCCCCGACGTTGACCCTCTGCCGCAGACGCTCGATGCCATAGCCCGGGCCGACCTCATCACCATCGGACCTGGATCGCTCTTCACCAGCCTGATCCCCAACCTCTTGGTGCGCGGCATTTCTCAGGCAATTGTGAATTCCTCGGCGGTCAAAGTCTTCATCTGCAACCTGATGACGCAGGCAAACGAAAGCCTCGGATTAACCGCTTCCGACCACATCCGCGCGCTCAACAACCACGCCCAAGCACAGATTTTTAATTACGCGCTGATTAATGGCGCGCCCGCCTCACCCGATTTGAAAGCCAAGTATGCGCTTGAGGGAGCTAACCAGATCGTTGCCGACCTGGACGCGATCAAAGCACTGGGCGTGTGCCCGGTGATGGGTGGCTACCTGGAGGAGGCCGGCGTCGCCCGCCACGCCACCGACCGGGTGGCTCACGATCTGCTGCAGTTGGTTATACGAGCTCCCGATCCCAGCGATAAGACGCTGCGTCACACGGCGAAAGTCCGCCCCTAGGCTCGGTGAGGTTCCGAAGCTGAAACCTATTACAGCATTTTCCACTCCCTCGCCTCGCGGTATATTGAGTCGAATGCCCAAATCAAACAAGCCCAGTTCTCCATCCGCTGCACAGCCGCGTACCGCGATCGCCATCATGGCGGCAGGCAAAGGCACGCGCCTGAAATCCAAACATCCGAAAGTTCTCCACGAAGCTGGAGGCAAGCCTCTGCTAGCGCACGTGATCGCTGCCGCCCTGCGAGTCGTGCCGGCGAAAGATATATACGCAATCATCGGTCACGAAGCCGACCGCGTACGTCAAGCAGTATCGCAAACAGGAATCGTATTCGTGCTACAGCGCGAGCAACGCGGTACCGGACATGCGCTGATGGTAGCCCGTGACGTCCTCGCGTCCTATGACCACGTGATCGTACTTTCTGGCGACGCCCCGCTCATTACGCCCGAAACTATCGAAAAGTTGCGCGATTTCCACCTGGCAAAGAAAGCTGCCATGACTCTCCTCACCGCTGAACTGCAGAATCCAACTGGCTATGGTCGGGTGGTCAGAAAGAAAAGCAGCGATGAAGTACAGGCCATCGTGGAAGAAAAAGCCGTGGACCCGGCCCAGCGCAAAATTCGCGAGATCAACTCGGGCTTCTACACCTTTGCAACCAAGTCGCTGTTCGGCCACATCGACGAACTGAAGACTGACAACCCGCACCGCGAGTACTACCTCACCGATATGGCGGGCATTCTTTCCAAGACCAAGGAAAAAGTCGTTGCAGTTCGGACCGACGATGCAAGTGAAGTTCTGGGCGGCAACACCCGTGCCGAACTCGTTGACCTCGACGTGCGCCTCCGCATGGCGAAGTGTCAGCAGCTTATGGTGGAAGGTGTCACGATTTTCTATCCGCAGACCTGCGTGATTGACAATGATGTTGAAATTGGCGCGGATACGATCATTGAACCTTTCGTGCAGATTCTGGGCAAGACCCATATTGGCGCGGACTGCCGCATACGTTCCTACAGCGTCATCAACGATTCGGAAATCGGAGACGGCGTGACAGTCCGTCCCGGAACCATCATGGATGGTGCTCGCATTGGCAGTGGCGCGGTGATCGGGCCCTACTCTCATCTACGTCCGGGAAGCGACATTGGCGAAGGCGGGCACGTTGGGAATTTTGTAGAGACCAAGAAAATCAAACTAGGTAAGGGCTCAAAGGCTAACCATCTGACCTATCTTGGAGACGCGGAAATTGGCGAAGGCGTGAACGTGGGCGCCGGCACCATCACCTGCAACTACGATGGCGTACATAAGCACAAGACCATCATAGAGGACGGTGCTTTCATCGGCAGCCATGCGACCCTGGTTGCGCCTGTGCGCGTGGGTAAGGAAGCATACGTTGCTGCCGCATCGTGCATTACCGATGAGGTTCCTGCTAATTCCCTGGCACTCGGACGCTCGCGGCAAATTGTGAAGGAAGGCTGGGCCAGGCAGAGGCGGAACGCAGCAGCAAAACAAAATAGATAGCTGCCATAGAGACCGAATCACAGAGTTTCCCACAATGCTCCTGAAAACCTCTGTGTCGGAGCCTGCCCTGAGCGCAGCCCAAGGGTGTCCCTGTGGCCATTCCTACCGCGAAACTGCCGCAAACAATTCTGAACGCAGCAATGACTGGAAACGCTGATCGTCAGTGCGGAAGTGGAGTTGCAAGTTGGAACTGTCTGAATCAACAGTCATGCTCTCCAAAGCCATCTTCTCCGTCGGAGTAGCGTTCATTTTTCGATACAGCATACCCGCTTTCACCAGAGATGACAGTGTGGCAGCCGTCATGGAATCCGAAGTCAGGACACTCAGGTCAAAGTTGATGCCATTGGAAAAATTCATAGTGTAGCGGGAAGCCAGTAGCCTCTTCTTCACGGTATCGTAATCGGCTAGCTTCGAGGCATCGCCCATCGCCGAGCGCAGCATGTTCTGCGTCCCTTGCTGGTCGAGAATGCTCCACACCGAACTCGAATCCACGGCGGACATCATGTCTGTCATCTGGGAATTAGAGTCGAGATTAGAGCTATAGCCGTCGCGGGCATCGAGTGCACCCTGCAGCGCCGATTGGTTGCCGAATGCGAGTGTAGAGTCATCCAAGAACGTCATCAGCATCCCGTTTCCCATCGGATATAGGTCGGTGGAATGGTATTTCGTGGGCTTAATCTTCTTGACCCGCATGCGCTTCAGCACCATTTTCGTCGGGAACTGACCCTGGGCTATGCCAACGATCTGCACACCATTCTTCCGCGCACGGTAAGAAGCGAATGTGAGTTGCTCGAGTTCTTTTTCCGGATCAATACCGACGCCCTTCAGCGCGCCCTCGAACTGTTTCAGGTTTTCCGGCAGCACCTGCTGTTTCAGCGCCTGCGCCGTCTCCGAGTTCTTGAGCGCACGATAGTCCACAGAAATGATCTGCTGGATATCGGAAGGGATGACGGCGCGTGAGTTAGTGCCCAGCGGCATGGCCGAAGCCGCGGCGCTCAAGAACAACACAATGGCACAACAGCAAGTCTTCATGATGACCTCTGGGGATATATGTACTTGGATGCCGATTGAGGTAGCCTCTCGTCAAGCGGCATAGGCTAATTGTATGCCACTCTAGGCAGCTAGATAACGGTCCGGAAGTACAGTACTGGGCGTAACCACTTGGAGTCTGGGCGTTGTCAATCCTGGAAGCGCGACACTATACCCGCTTCCGTTGGCTCTCCGCAGGTTTCTTTTCAATGTCGCCCAATGCGGGCTGCCGAAAGCGTTTCTCTGCGCAGCGGAGTTTCTTCAGGGCCTCAGCGCCTCCGCCCTCTTCCGTACCTCCGCGACGAAGGGTTCGTCTTTGAGCGATTCCAGATTTATCTCGACGTTCGCCATCGCGCCCTCGATCGCGGCTCTCGCCAGTGCGATACCGGTGGTCAAGTCCGACTTCATATTCGAATTCGTAATCGGCTTCAGCCTCTCAGCAATCTCCGCTACCTCCCTGGCCCGCTCAGCGACGCTCAGCGGAACGGCAGTCGCCTGGCGCAGGGCCGCAGTGATGATTCCATCCGCGTCTGCCGAGTTCTTCGCCTGTTTATAGGCCTTCATCACGGCATTATAGGACTCAGCATCAGCATCAATAGCCCCCTTCAGCTCTTCCCGTAGTTGCGACAGTCGTGCGATCGCGTCACTCAGTTCCCGTTCGTATTGCAGGTAGGCCTTCTTCCCGCGCGACATGGAGACGACCATTGTTGCTAATGCCGCCGCCATAGCTCCGCTGGCCGCCGCTGCGCTGCCACCGCCTGGGGTAGCTATCGGTGCCGCCAGTTGCTCCACAAACGGTTCGATTCCGGACCGTAGGCCTCCGACTGCCATCTTGCCGCCCACCACTGCCGTCAGGCGATTCTCCAGAATTAGCGACGAATCGAAGTTCTCCACTTGTAAGAACCATTCCGCAGCCGACTCCAACGCTTTCTTCGGAATCAGGCCCACGATCTCGCTGCTCACCGGAGCCACGCCGTAGCGCGCCGCCTCGCGCTTCACGAACTCGAAAACCCGGTGAATCGGCGTCTGTTCAAAATCCGTCAGGTTCATGGAAACCTGCGCCAGGCCGCGCACCAGGAATCCGGCGCCCTTCACATAGCGTAGACCTCCGCTCGAAAAGCGCACCGCCTTAGCGACCTTCTTCGCGATATCTACCTCAGGCGTGCTAAGAAAGATGTTATAGGCGATGAGGAATTTGCGCGCACCAACCACCGTAGCGCCTGCCGTCGGATGAACCCGAGGATCGCCGAAATCTGGCTTACGGGAAGGATTAGTGGCGATGTCTTCGCGTATTCCCTCAAATTGTCCCCGGCGGACGTTCTCCAGAT
>QIAR01000516.1:0-14336 GCA_003225595.1 Acidobacteriota bacterium
CCTACTTCGTCACCGACCCCGAGCGCATGGAGGCCACTCTCGAGAACGCCTACATCCTCATCCACGAAAAGAAAATCAGCTCGATGAAGGACCTGCTCCCGCTGCTCGAGCAGATCGCCAAGAGCAGCAAGCCGTTACTGATCGTAGCTGAGGACGTTGAGGGCGAAGCGCTGGCCACGCTTGTCGTCAACAAGCTGCGTGGCACGCTGCAGGTCTGTGCCGTTAAGGCTCCGGGCTTCGGCGATCGTCGCAAGGCCATGTTGCAGGACATCGCTATCCTGACCGGCGGCAAGGCCATCACCGAAGATCTCGGCATCAAGCTGGAGAACGTCCAGATGAGCGATCTTGGCCAGGCCAAGAAGATCACGGTGGACAAGGACAATACCACTTTGGTCGAAGGCAAGGGCAAGCACTCTGAGATCGAGGGCCGGGTAAAGGAGATTCGCAGCCAGATCGACAAGACCACCAGCGACTACGACCGCGAGAAATTGCAGGAGCGGTTGGCGAAGCTGGTCGGTGGCGTGGCTGTGATCAAGGTGGGCGCCGCGACCGAGACCGAGATGAAAGAGAAGAAGGCTCGCGTCGAGGACGCCATGCACGCCACCCGTGCGGCCGTCGAAGAGGGCATCGTACCGGGCGGCGGTGTGGCCCTGGTGCGCTGCGTCCCCGCGCTCGACAAGCTGAAGGTCGAGGGCGATGAGCAGATCGGTGTCAACATCGTGAAGAAAGCTCTCCAGGAGCCGCTGCGCCAGATCGCCGAGAACTCCGGCGAAGAAGGTGCCATCGTCCTGGGCAAGGTCAACGACTCAAAGGACAACAACTACGGCTACAACGCCCTGACCGGCGACTACGAAGACCTAGTCAAGGCTGGCGTGCTCGACCCCACCAAGGTCGTGCGCACTGCCCTGCAGAACGCCGGCTCGATTGCGTCATTGATGCTGACGACCGAAGCCCTTGTGGCGGAGCTCCCGGAAGAGAAGAAGGGCGCTCCGATGCCCGGCGGACATGGCGGCGGCATGGGCGACATGTACTAAACGTGTGGCGCGGGCGCCCTCGCCCGTGGCTTTTCAAAGCCCCGCCGAAAGGCGGGGCTTTTTTGTTTGAAGCCTAACCGGGGCCAGGTGAGAAGAGCTAGTAGCCAATGGCTAGTGGTCACTCCCCAGTTCGGGCCCGGCGAGGAATGGGCATCCGGGCTGAGCAAAAGACACTTAGAGATAGGAACCGTATTGTTTCAGCCGTAAGGGAAAAAGAATTAGTATCTACACAGTATCTACGTTTGTATATACAGTGTAGATCCTAACGTGAGAAGGAAACCTCATGCCTGTGGCACAGATCGTAAAGTGGGGAAATAGCCTTGCGGTTCGCATTCCCAAGCCGGTAGCCGAACAGGCTGGAGTGCGCGAAGGCGATCCCATTGTCATCGAAGCCGAGAAGGGGCAGATCAACCTGCGCCGCAAGCAGCGCGTGCCTACCCTGAAGGAACTGGTGGCACAGATCAGACCCGAGAACCGCTACCACGAGATTCCCGCTGGAACTGAGCGAGGAAAGGAAAGCGTGGAATGGTGACGCGCTACGTTCCGCGCGACGGAGACCTCATCTGGATCGACTTTGACCCCCAAGCGGGACACGAGCAGGCCAAGCGACGTCCGGCACTGGTCGTCACCGACCAAAGCTATAACCGCGCCAGCGGCCTCGCCGTTGTTTGTCCACTCACCAGCCGGCGAAAGCCGTACCCGTTCGCTCTCCCAATCCCGTTCGACAAAGTTGACGGCGCGATCCTGGTTGATCAGCTCAAAAGTCTGGACTGGGCTGCCCGCCACGCCGCTTTTCATTCCAAGGCCGATGCCGCGCTGCTAAAAAAAGTTCGCTCCTACATCGCGGTGCTGCTGGGCATTCGCTGACTTCATCGAATTAACATGCCTTGTCCCATGTTCCCCGTCCTCATTCAGGTTCTTAGCTGCGGTCGCAAGAGTGATGCTGGTAGCAGCGGAACAGCAGGTTCAAAGGCGGCGGGCGGGAGTGTCCGCCCCACACGCGTGAGCGCCCAACCGCGCTAGAATCATTTCATGATCTCTCGCCCGCAAACCGCCGAAGCCGCGCCGTACTATTTCACTTACATTAACCAGGTGACCGGCGACGATCCGGTTGGCGCGCTCGAGAATCAACTCGAAGAGTCCCAGGCATTTTTCTCGGAGATCTCCGAAGAACAATCGCTGCACCGCTACGCGCCGGAGAAATAGAGCATCCGGCAGGTGCTGAACCATGTCACCGACACCGAGCGCGCCTTTGCCTTTCGCGCTCTCTGGTTTGCGCGCGGTTTCGAAAGTCCCTTGCCCAGCTACGACCAGAACGTGGCGGCATCGGGTGCTGAGGCGGACCTGGTCTCCTGGGCCGCCCATGTCGAGGAGTTCCGGCGCGTGCGCCTCTCCACCATCTCACTTTTCAGGAATATGCCATCCCCGGCGTGGACGCGAAGCGGCATCGCCAGCGACAATCGCTTCACCGTACGCGCCCTGGCCTACATCATCCCGGGACACTTTGCTCACCACGTCTCGGTGCTGCGCGAGCGATACTTGTAGGGTTCTAGGGTGAACGAGTGAGGCTCGTCAACATCAACTCGACCGACGTCAGGGGGACTCTCGTCAAGATCGAAGCACTTTCTCAGGACCGAGTCTGGAGTAGCCTGCAACGAATCCTTGAGGACACTGCGCTGTGCGCCTTTGCTACAGTGACCACGGACAATAGGGCACACGTCAACACCGCGTACTTCGCCTATTCCGATGAGCTCGAGGTCTATTTCCTTTCGCATCCGAACTCAGCACATTGCCGAAATGTTTCCGGAAACGCATCGATGGCCATTGCCGTCTTCTCGTCGTCCCAGAACTGGGTTGGTCCCGATCGGGGTGCCCAACTCTTCGGATTTTGCAATCGGGCAGAGGACAGCGAAACGTCCAAGGCCGAAGAGGCCTACATCCGGCGGTTTCCAAAGTATGCAGATTGGAAGAAAGGTCTAGCGCCCGGCGATCCCGCTCTAGAGTACTGCCTCTTTCGTTTCGCCACCAATCGGTTGAAGATCCTGGATGAAGGAGAATTTGGTGAAGCGATCTTCGTTCATGCAGACGTTGTGGGGCTTCGTTCTGATCTCCGCCACAGCCATGGGTAATCTTCCCATCTGCTAACCAGACCTCGCCGCACTGGATTTGCCAGAATGTACGCCACCTTGGCGTCAAGGCTTTCGGATGAACGTAGAACATGATCAAAAGATTCTGCCTGCCAAACCCGACCCTTCCTTGCCGAGGTGTGATTGATCTTGTGCGAGGAAGCTCCCTTAATGGCATCCATGATGTTGGCTAAAGAATGGATTTCCTGGGTTTCTTGATTAATCAGAGGAGTAAAAATCATGTGGACGTGATCGGGCATCACAACAGACACATAGAGCGACATCTTAACGTCGTTGTCATGCAAGCAGCAGTCCAGCACGATTTGTCTGGCGAAGCCCGGCAGAGTCCACCTTTGATGAGTGCAGAACGTTACAAAATGAGGCCGATAATCGCGCTGCAAATGCGGCAGCTGACGCCGGTAAAAAGCTTGGCGCATTTGTCTACCCGACCTGTAAAGTGTGGAGACAGCCGCCCCCCGGGTGTCCGCGCGGAGCCGAGAGCTCCGCTATTGTCCTAGAATTTTAAGGCAGGAACTTTGGAGAGCTTAACTAACAATGCGCCCATGATGGCTGCAAGTGGCAAATCGGGAATTGCTCTTGCTGAAAACTGGCCTCCATTGATTGTCATTCCGAGCCGGCGGCAGCCACTCTGGCGGGGACGGGGCGAGGACGCGTCGAGGAATCTGTTTTTCTGCGAACTGCTCACGTGGGGACAGCTGCCCTCGGCTGTCCGGCGGAGCAAAGCTCCGCTGTGGCGTACAGCGGCACAGGCCTGTGTGGCGCGGGCACTCCTGCCCGCGAACGCTCGTGGCAGCGCTTCCGGCGAATGGTTCTGGAAGAGCACGGCTTCACAGCTTGCGGGAAAAATACGGCTTTTTTGGCGGAATCGGGAAGGGCACGAGTTTACTCGTGCCGCTAATCTCTCGTTCTAGTTGAATGCCTTCATGAAATGACATATTATGAAGCTATGCCGATGACTTCGCTAAATATCTCACTTCCTGAAGCGCTGAAGGAATATGTCGAAGGGCAGGTAGCTTCTGGGGACTGGGCCACTCCGAGCGAATATGTACGCGAGTTGATCCGCCAGGACAAGGAGCGCCGGCTGGGCAATCTGGAGCAGGATCTGATTGCGGCCGCAAAGGGACCGAAAATTGAATTGCCGGTAGCGGAGATCCGCAGGAAGGGTTTGCTGCTGGTTTTACGCCAGCGGGCCCGCAGAAAGTGAAAAGAACCGGGCTTCGCCTGAGCGAGGCGGCGGCGGCCGACATTGTGGAGCAAGCCGACCGGTACAAAGAGCAGTCGGGCCCACCGCTGGCGAAGCGCTGGGAGAAGGCTGTGACCTCTGCCTTGCTGCGCGTTCTCGAAAACCCGCGCGCGGGCACGATCTGCACCTTTCGGCGCGCAGAACTCAGCGGCGTCCGGCGAGTTCCAGTCGCAGGATTTCGCAAGCATCTCATTTTTTATCAATTCCGCGGGGCAGAGATACTCGTGCTTCGAGTTCTCCACGGCGCTCGTGATTTGGAAAGTTTGCGGTGACGAACGTGGGTACGCGAAGGGACCGCTTTGGGCGTGGCCCTGGGCGTGCTGATCGCCACATTTTTCAGACCCAGTTGCATGGCGTATGGCACCGGCATCTTTATTTGCGGAATCGTATGCTCGCTTTTGCGCGTAAACAGCGCCTATCGTTTTGCCGCGATCACACTGAGCATCGTCCTGCTGATCGCGCACCAGCGTCCGCCCTGGATCGTCGCCTCCCATCGGTTTGTGGAAGTATCGCTGGGAATCGCCATGGCGCTGCTGGCCGCAACGGTGTGGCGAGTGCCGGGGACGAAAGCGGGGGTGAGGGTCGTGCTTGGCGCATTTGTCTACCCGACCTGTAAAGTGTGGGGACAGCCGCCCCCGGCTGTCCGGCGGAGCGCAGCTCCGCTATTGTCCTAGAATTTTAAGGCAGGAACTCTGGAGAGCTTACTAACAATGCGCCCGTGATGGCTGCAAGTTGCAAATCGGGAATTGCTCTTGCTGAAAACTGGCGAGCAAGCTCGCAGGACAGCCGGGGGCGGCTGTCCGCACACTATTCAGTCCCGGCAGCATCGCCAGCGACAATCGCTCCACCACGTCTCGGTGCTACGCGAACGCTATTTGTAGGGGAATTTTCTACTGCATTGCAGGAGGCCTGCGAGTGCGCGGTGTCGAGTTCCCTCTCTTTGAAAGCCGCGAGGCATGGGGCAGCGCGCTTTTTCGCAAACAACGGGAGAAATGGCGTACCCTAGAATCCTTTACTTAGGAGTCCTGATTGCCCAAGATGTGGGCTTCCCGCCGAATTCTATCTGTAGAGTTCATTTCGCTTTCAGTTTGTCGTTCGTCTTCTCGACGGCGGCGCCCGCAGTTTCCTTAACTGCTCCGGCCGCCTGTTGGATAGAGGTTAGTGCTTGGAAAGCCGTCCCAGCTCTTCGATAGTCGACCAAGTCAGACAAGGCGGCACTGAGTGGATATTTGTCAACATCAAGTGTCGCCAGGTTGTCGTAGATCTTACTCCATTTGTTGGCTCGGTCAGAATCCATCACATTAAGAATTGCGTAGCTCGTTTGTTTTTGATAATAGTTCTTCTGCGCACTAACCGAGGTTGATTGCGCAAGTGTGGATGCAGTCGTCAAAATATCTTTGGTTTGCGTCGCACCCACAAGCGTAGCGACGGCGGTCAAGCTCGCTCCCGACGTTTCTCCGAGAAAAATGGCTGTATTCTGCAATCTCTCGAAAGCGTGCGCATAATCTTCGTAGTTACGATCAATTATCATTTTCAGGTCATAAACAATCGTGTCGCGTTCCTTGCGGCCTGGCGGGCAATCCCTCGTCTTATCGTTTAGGCACTTGCCGTCACGGTAATTTTTGACCTCGTCCAAAACTTCAGTGTCTTTTGTCTTGTCAATTTTGAACACTCTGGGAACCCTTGGTCCCCTGACAGTGGCACAGCCGAGCGTGATGAGCATCGCGCAGATTAGTGCGAGAAGTTTGGCTGATAAGGTCCTCAGAATACGGAATGTAGGGCGCATTGGGATCGCTTGCCTTTCGACCAATTTGGTTTCTACATCCCGGGCACTATACATCAGAAGCGTTGAGTGTCAACGTTGAGGTTCGGTTGTTCCGGTTTCGTAAATTTCGATCTCCACCGGGCTCACCTCACCGGTCATGTAGTGACGAAAACTGCTCCCAGTCCAATCCTCGGGACGCTCGACCAATTCCCGTTGAACTGGTTGCGCTGGATGTAGCCGAGCTTCTCCACAAACTTGTGCTCGCTCCATACGTTGAAGTCGTAATACGGGCTTGCCAGAACTGGTCGGCGGCGCGTAGTGCGAGCGTTCTCGCCACCGAGAAATTGGAGCACCCAAGTCCTTTGGCGAGAGGCGCGAAAAGTGTACTTCCAAGCCGGAGATGGGCCCCACCACCCTAGGCCGTAGGCAGTTTCCTAAATTGTGGTTCTAGTATTAAGATGTCCGCCAGGGTAGAAGGTGTGACGATTATCCCAGCCGCGCCGGCCGATCCGAGGAAATGTGCCATCTATGAGGTGCTGCTAAGAAAGAGCACTCCCGAAAACGGAGCAGCCGAGCGCGTAGAAGCTTTTTTAGGGGTTGCAGTACCAGCTGTAGATCTCACGATAGCAGGGCCATTCAAAGAATACACGTTGCACAATAGAGACCACTCGAAGAAGTTACTGCACCTGGCCGACCAAATCATTCCGGCAGCCACGATGGACAGCTTGTCCGTCCTAGAATGCCTACTAATAATTTACGCAGCCTATCTACACGACATGGGGTTAAGTTTCACGTCTGTCGAAAGGAGTCGAATTCTTAGCTCCGAGGATTTCCTTGAATCACTGCAGCGATGGCCGGAAATTTGGGATGCGTTGACCCGGGCCCGGGGCCGACTACAGTTTGCGAGTGAAAAGGAGAGACTGCAGGCTGAAACCGAGATTTACCAGTTACAGGAAGCCGCCCTAAGCGCCTACCTAAGATCACAGCACGCTTCACCGGGGCGATATCGCGAGTTAATCGAACGCTTGAAGAGTGTTTCAAGCAGGTCAGATCTATTCCAGATTCGTGCAGTTTCGTTTGAAGAACCGCTGATCGACATCTCTGTTAGCCACAACCTAGCTCCTGGCGCCCTAGCTGAGGTAAAGGAACTATACGAGGAACGCTACGCTCGTGACCTAGCGATCGGTGGAGAGCAAGCCAATCTCCAGTTCTGCGCCGCAGTGCTGCGTCTTACGGATATTATGGATTTCGATCGTGAGCGAACGCCAAAGATTCTTTTCGATAGCCTAGGCATTGCCTCAAGGGTCGTTCCGGGCGCAGAAGTGAGCATCTACGAGTGGCAGAAACATATGTCAGTTCATTCAATCTCAATTGAGCAAGATGAGATTGTTGTCTCCGCCGAGAGTCGCCATCCAGTTATCGAAAAGGCGATTAAGGATTTCTGCCAGATTATCGAACGAGAAATAAGGGACACGTTGGGTGTCTTGCGCCGAAACTCTCCTCAAGTTGCTGCAAAGTACGTCATAGACTTGCCAGCGTCCGTGCGTGCCAAGGTTCGTGCGGTGGGTTATCTGTTCAAAGAGATGTCCTTGGAACTAAACCAGGCGGCGATTTCCTCCTTGTTGATGGGCGAGGGACTTTATTCGCATCCCGCTGTTGCAATACGTGAGCTAATTCAGAACGCGCTCGACGCGTGCGCAGCTCGACTGGAACTGGAAACCGATTCTAACTATCAGCCGCACATTTCGGTTGCTTTGGCCACCGATGCCGCGAAGCGTCATTGGATTGAAGTGAATGACAACGGCATCGGCATGGACGAACACGTTCTAACAGAGTACTTCTTGAAGTTGGGTAATAGTTATTACGAGTGCCACGAATTTAAACGGCTTCTCTCCCAATCTCCTCGCGCCAGCAAAGAATTTATCCCGATTTCGGCGATTTGGCATCGGCCTTGTATCGACATTCATGATTGCTGACGTGCTAGAAGTAGAAACGCGGGGCGGCTATTCTCCACGCAACGACACGGCTGCCAGATCCATACGAATTGAACGGCTTGGTGCACTCGCTTTTGTTACGAGCTCAGACAGGCGTGGTGCTGGTACGACGGTTCGGGTTAGGTTGTCCCTAAAATTTGAATCGATTTAGACCTATCTTATGGCGCGCGCGGCCTCTTACCTGCAACAGACAGTGGTAAACCCTAGGTTCGATGTCAGCGTCGACCTTTACCCATATTCGTTTGTTTTGAGCAAGAAGAATCGTCCCCGACTTCGGTCGAACTATAGAGGCCGTGTACCCGATTCTCGGATCGAGCCCGTCGTGCTGGACGTTGGACGATGGAGCGAGCGGATGACGGGCATCGTTTTGCTGCTGTTGGCCCGCGACCCGGATGGCAAGCTGTCTCATGCTTTGGACGGAAAGCAGCTGCGGTTCAGTAGGGAGGGGTTAGGAATTAGTCCAACCATGTTTTTGTCTGGGTATCGAAACAATTGTCTTTCGGTAAACGGGTTCAGAATGGGCCTAACCAAGGTAGGCAAGATTCTAGGTGCAAAGGGAGAGGGGCGGGTCGGTATCGCGTTCGATGTTGATATCGTCGGCGATGATGCGGTCCTTTACAATGTTTCACGCGAAAAAATAATCGGCGAGGCCGCCCCGGCCATCCGCCAGGAATTACGTCATGCTATCCTTCGCGGGTTGAAAGAAACTGGTATATATGACCAACTTGCGGAAAGTACGAAGGATGTGCTTGCCCTGGCTTTGGAGAGACGAACACCCAAAGCCGACAACATTGCCAGGGTCGAAGAAAAACGACTTCGGGTGATGCAAGAGGAGATACTGACCGCGGTGGCAGGAATCTTGCCGTCTGGAAAATGGCCTCTGGGGTTACACCGGAGGGTCGCCGCTAAGCTCGGGATCCCCAACTCATGGGCTTGGACGGCCATTGGGGAATTGCGACGCAGGGGCGTCGCTGAGAAGGCTGACGAACGCCAACAAGGGGGTGGGGCGCAGATAAGGTAGCCACTTGTCCAGCGCTTCCGCTGGGTGCGTGGGATTAGGCCGTTTAGTGCAGCTCGGTGTGCTGCTCGTCCTTGGGAGTTACGGTTACTCGCATCCAGGGATGAATGCAGCACTGGAATCGGGCAACCTCGCCGGGGTGAAGCGTGGCGCCGGCGGTGGTTCCGGCGGGGATGAAGAGGTTGTCTGGGCTTGGCGGCTGTGGGACCAGGCTGCCATTCACCATCTGAGCGCATTCGGGGGCGGGCGGCAGGAAGTTCAGGACGCTGACAAAGCCGCCGCCAAATCTTTTCACGCGCGTGAAGGTGTGGGTTTCGCCGCCGAGATTTTGAAGGTTTAGAGTGGCGCCTTCGTGCGCGCGAATTTGGTTGGGAACGAATCGCCAGGCTCCGACAGACCCGAGCACAGCATTGAAACTCGTGGGATCGCAGTAGTCGCGGACGTCGATATTGATTTGGGATGGTTGAGGTCCGGCGTCCTGCGCGAAGGCAAGCAAAGCGGTGGCTAAGAAGCCGACAAGGCCGAACGAGATCAGGGTGGACTTTCGCATGTGAGCTCCTTCACTGATTGGGATTGGCAAGCCCGCGCAGCGATGATGCGGCTGGCGGTTAAAAGCTCACGGGAGAGTACAGAAAAGACGATGGTGCGATTGTCAGAAATTTGTCAACGGCAGGCAAAAAGTTTTCCTGGTTACAGCGGTCAGGCACAGTCCACTTTCGTGGTCTTGACTTCGCGTGGCGCGCTGGCCCACTCACCAACTGACAGCTACCACCTGCCACCCTATTTCGAATCACTCTTCAACTTCGGTATGGGCGGCCAATTAATCGAAGCACCCTTGAAGAGCGCCACAGTTTTCTCAAGTCGCTTGCTACCATCATGCACAGCGATCTTGTGTTGTTCCTCGTCTGGATAGCTCTCCCACAGCGACACGCCCGCATAGGCGCCGTCCTTGCGAAGAATGTAGTAGACCATATCGAGGAAGCGGAGCTTGTCCCTGTCATTGTTGTAGTTGCGCACCATGCGCCGCAGGGCATCCGTGCCTGCTTCCTGCGGCGACATGCCTTTTCGCATGTTCTCGATGATCGTGTGCGCGCCTGCCACTTTGATGTTTTCTTCCCCACTGCCAGTCGCGCCCGCCGAGCCCACGTCCCGATCGGTGTAGCAGCCCGCGCCAATAATGGGTGAGTCCCCTACGCGCCCCGGCAGCTTCCAAGCCAAGCCGCTAGTTGTAGTACAGCCGGAGATCTCCCCTTTCTCATTTACCGCGGAGCAATGGATCGTCCCCTTCGGCGGAAAAAGAACGTCGCGGATGGCAGCCCTGCGGTACTCAGGTTGGATACCAATGTCGGCAGCGACTTGCTCCATTCGTTTGATCATGTTTTCCCAAAGCTCGGAGTGCGGCGCAGAGGGAGCATCCGCCGGAGGTTTCCAGTCGGGGCTGGCCAAGCCAGGTCCCCACCAGTCGTTGTAGGAATGAGTTTCTTTCCATAGCAGCCATCTCTTTCGTGAATGCTCCGTGAGCAGGTTCTCGCGCGGGAACCCGATTGCTACTGCAAAACGCTCGGCGCCGTCGCCCACCAGCATGACGTGCGCGGTATGTTCCATCACCGCTTTGGCCACCAGTGACACGTTTTTTATATTGCGTACACCTCCGACTGCGCCAGCGCGCCGCGTCGGTCCATGCATGCAGCAGGCATCCAGCTCGACCACGCCCTCCTCGTTCGGCAGCCCACCCAGGCCAACGCTGTCATCGTTCGGATCATCCTCTGGACCTTTCACCACGCGCAATGCAGCATCCAGCGTGTCGCCACCGTTCTTGAGGAACGCGTATGCATCGTCCAGATACTTGAAACCGTTAGCCGCACAAACGATGATGGGTCGCTTGGACGAGCCCACGTTCATGGTCCGCCTCATTGTGGAGTCTTGCGGTTTGGTGTCCTGTCCCTTCAGACCAAGCGATAGCGAGCCTAAAACTGCGGTGCTGAGAAAATCACGGCGTGAGAAGGTCATTCCATCCTCCACAGGGTGCTGCGAGCGGCGAACAGCATAGCACGCGCGAACTCTTTCCTTGACCTTGCTCCGCTTCGTCTTTCTGATGGCAGGGACGGACGCTGGGGACGAAGACTCTATCCGCCCTGCTACTCCTCTTCTGCGGCGAAGATATTGGGAAAGTGTTCCACGTGGAACACTGGAGTCAATTTGCAGGTCAAGGGAATATCTAAAAGCTATTGTGAAGTAAACACAAGACTTGCGGCTGGAGGGTGCCGATATGTCGGCAGACTTTTAGGAAGTTGGCGTTCAGCTTCGGCGCGAGGAAGCTTCGCGAAAGCCATTTATGAAGCGAGCACTAGTAGCTCTGCCGCCCTTTGCGGAGGATGGTGGCGCAGACACGCGGGCAAGAGTGCCCGCGCCACACTCAACAGTGGAGAGCGCGGGAAGCCCAACGGAATTCAGGAACTATTTTTCGCCTTGCATCGGGCAATATTCCCTGACAAAATCAACTCCGCTTTATGTGTGCCGATTCGTACTCCCTGCAAATCCCAGAAACGCCTGCTTCGGTCCAAAACCTCGACCTGCTCAAGCTTCTGGAAGACTACTCTCATGGTCGAAAGACCTGGTATCTAGATGGTAAGCCCCTAGGACCGGCTGCCCAGCAGGCAAGCAGATTCCTGCATACCCATATTGTGAAGATGGTCGACCAGGTCTTTGCGTCGATCCTGGATCGGGTGACGGCACGTGAGCTGGACACTTTCACGATGCACGACCGCAACCACGGCAGGAAAGTTGCCCATCTAATGTGGCATATCCTGTCTGCGGAACGGCGAGAGAAGTTGACCCCTCCGGAAATTGCCATGCTCGTGTTGTCCGCCCATCTGCATGATGCAGGCATGGCGCTCAGCAGAGAGGAAAGGGGGCTTCGCCTAGCTCCAGACTCAGATCTGTGGATCAGCGCTGAAGCCAGTCCAGAAGTCAAACGGAACTTGCAACGGCTTCGGAATACGCTTCAGGACAAGAACTGCCCCGATTCCAAGCGGCGCAAAACTGAAGCAGAGCTACTCCAGGCGGAAGACGCGCTACTAGCCTTGGACACCAGGGAAAGTCATGCCACGCGTGAGAGATATGTCGAACTGATCGAGCAGATCAGGGATTATCACGACAAAGACAGAACCAGGATTCCCGACATTGAAGAATGCCTTAGCTTCGATGGCGAGTCCATCAGGGGCAAGCTGATCGATATCTGTGTCAGCCATAACGAAGATGCCGAGGTATTAGTTGAGAAGGACAGAGAAAACTTTGAGCGCCCACGATTCCCGCGAGAATACCCGGTAGGGATGGCAAATGCCGACACTCAGCTGGTTGCTGCTGCTCTTCGGCTCTCAGACATCTTGGACTTCGATCGTGAGCGGACGCCACCGATCCTCTTCCATTACCTAATCCCTGGGACGCTGGGATTGAGGGACAACATTTCTGCTCTTGAGTGGAGTAAGCACATGGCGATTTCGAACTGGGAAATAGGCCAGAATGCCATTGTGTTCCGCGGACGCTGCAAGAGCCATATAGTTCACCATGCAATTGTTCAGTTTTGCAGAGCCGTTGAGGAAGAAATCTCTTCTACCCAAGCGACGTTTGACCCGGAGGGGGAAGGAACCGCGTGGCCTTTTCGTTTGCCCTCCTCGGTCCAAGCTGACATACACGAAGACGGATACCACTACGTTCCATACCAATTCGAGCTGGATGATGATCGGGTCTACCAACTTCTGATGGGCGGCGCCATTTACGACAATCCACTTATGGCCGTCCGTGAGCTGGTGCAGAATGCGGTGGACGCATGCAGTTACCGCGACGCCCTTACCCAGGTGCAGGAAACTGGGTTCCAGCCCGATACGAAAAATCGAATCACCATTACCTATGAGGTGGGACGCTGGGATTGAGGGACAACATTTCTGCTCTTGAGTGGAGTAAGCACATGGCGATTTCGAACTGGGAAATAGGCCAGAATGCCATCGTGTTCCGCGGACGCTGCAAGAGCCATATAGTTCACCATGCAATTGTTCAGTTTTGCAGAGCCGTTGAGGAAGAAATCTCTTCTACCCAAGCGACGTTTGACCCGGAGGGGGAAGGAACCGCGTGGCCTTTTCGTTTGCCCTCCTCGGTCCAAGCTGACATACACGAAGACGGATACCACTACGTTCCATACCAATTCGAGCTGGATGATGATCGGGTCTACCAACTTCTGATGGGCGGCGCCATTTACGACAATCCACTTATGGCCGTCCGTGAGCTGGTGCAGAATGCGGTGGACGCATGCAGTTACCGCGACGCCCTTACCCAGGTGCAGGAAACTGGGTTCCAGCCCGATACGAAAAATCGAATCACCATTACCTATGAGGAGCCAACCGACAAGCAGCCTCACCCCATATTGCGGGTCGCAGACACCGGCACGGGGATGGATAAGTGGGCGATCGAACGCTGGTTCCTCAAGGTGGGGAGGTCGTTTTACAACTCAACTGAATTTAACCGGAGCCGTATCGAACTGCGGAAGCAGAATGTGGATTTCGCACCGGTATCGGAATTTGGTATCGGGTTTTTGTCTTGTTTTCTGCTGGCTGACCGCGTTGAGGTCGAAACCGCTATGTGGGAGCCGATGCGCGGAGACTTTCGCAAAAGGCACCTTGAAATTGATGGGCCAACACGTCTGATCCGGATTCGAGAGACCGCCAACGAGGGTCTCAAGCGGTTCAAGGGGACAAGAATAACTTTGCATATGACACGGGGGACGCGGAAGTCTGCAGCAGATTCAGAACCCGTACCGCCGAAATGGGAAGAAATTGAAGCTTACTTGCGGAATATATGCCTGGATCTGCCCTATCGCCTCAACCTCGAATATGTGGCGACGGAGGGCAAGAAGATACGTGATCCCATTGATCCGCGAGCCGTCGAAGTAGACGTGCCGGAGCAGTTCGTCGCGAACGCACTGCGCATACCCGTGGCGAATCCTGCATCCGGGCTTGAAGGCCAGATTGCGATTGTGCCGGCAATCGCAATCGAGGAAAGCGAACGTCGGCTATTCGAGGCGTCACCGATTGGCGCGAGTGACGAAGCGAGTGATTGGATCTGGGAGTCGGCACTTGTTC
>QIAR01000516.1:14355-15680 GCA_003225595.1 Acidobacteriota bacterium
TGGTATTGTTCCCGGACTACCTTCCTCGTCGTTCGGGGGTGTTCAGAGTAGCGCGTACATTAAGTTGCTATGGGAGGAAGATGAAAATCGTCGCTACAGGCGCACAAACCTAGCCAGGACCAGTGCAGTCGACACTGAAACCATTGGGGCCAGCATATTCGAACTGTGGCTGAGATATCTGATCGATCATCAGAGCACTATACCTGCCGGCTTCATGAGCGACTTGAGGATGCCGGATCTGGTAAAGCGCTACGCTCGTGAGGATGACCTGACCGAGTACACCTGGCTCGAAGAGTACGACGCTTTCACACTGTATAAGCTGGCAAGAAATGGGTGGCATTACGATGCCATGGACAGGAAGAACAAGGTTGACGCAGTCGCTGAATGGGAGGCAGGTCGGAGGGCGGCCCCAGATCCGCATTCCACTTTCGCGCGCTTATCTTGCCGCGCGTGGCTTTCAAGAGAGAGATGGACTCTAAGGGTCGCGTGGACCTCTTACCGCCGGTTCCCGAGTGGACGGAGATCTTGCGGTCCTGCCGCGACTTCTTGTCCAAGCCGGTTAGATGGGGACCATTTGCAATGTACACGGGTCCGCTCTCAGAGCAGCTGTTCGCCGAAGGAATGACTAGACGACTGTTGAATGAGAAGTTTGCAGAACGCTTTACTCATTTCACGGCGGAGGAACTAGATCAGTTGCTGTGGGTCCTAGAACTAATCGTATCTGCCAGGGGGAGCCAAAAGCCGAAGGCACTCGAAAAAGACCAGAGCGTTCTCCTGCAGCGCGCAATCGATGTGGCCGGCGAACTTGAGGTTAGTGGCGACAGGGCATGGCGTCTCGACAGCTTCACGAAAAAAGTTGCTTGATCTTGGGCAAGTTCGCCTGCCGTTCGGCCTTGCTTAGCGTGTGCCGGTGAACTCGGCGTCGCAGCCGGGAACCCTATCCTTAAGTGCTTCTGCAAAGGATGGGATGATGAACGCGTCCGGTGACGACGTCCTAAGCTGACGCTCTCCTATTTCAACCCGTCGAATTCCACAATTCCCCGCGCCGGCCGCCCGTTCACTGCGGGGTTCTGCGACCAGCCCGTCCCTTCCGCTATACTAAATGCGTATGCCGATTCTGAAGGACATCGCGGCCATCGCCAAGGGCATGTCCATCACCTTCCGGGAGATGTTTCAGCCCACGATCGTGGAGAATTATCCCGATGGGCCGGGACCGCTGAAGGGCGCGAAGTTTGAAGAGCGGTATCGCGGCATGCACGTGCTGCAGCGCGACGAGAATGGGTTGGAGAAGTGCGTAGCATGTTTTCTGTGTGCGGCGGCGTGTC
>QIAR01000465.1 GCA_003225595.1 Acidobacteriota bacterium
TGGCAGGTAGCATCTCGCGCGCTATGCGGTTCACGGCATTCACGGCATCGCCTAACGCAACTCCCGGCCGCAGATTGAAGGACAGGGTAACCGCCGGCAATTGTCCCAGGTGATTAATGGTGAGCGGCCCGACTGTTCGCGTCAGTTTCGCGACTGCGTTCAAGGGCACCAGTTGTCCAGCCCCATTTTGTCCATTCGCATTTTGTGCATTCCCGTTCTGCCCATTCGAAGAGCGGATATACAGCATCGACAGTGCCGACGGATCCATCTGGTACTGGTTCTCCAACTCCGTGATCACACGGTATGCATTATTGGGGGCATAGATGGTAGAGATCTGCCGCTGGCCGTAGGCGGTGTAAAGCGCGTCTTCAATTTGTTCCGCGGTGACGCCCAGAGCCGATGCCTTATCCCGATCGATTTCTACGTTGACCTGCGGATTGGTAATGTAGAGGTCGCTGGTGACATCCTGCAGCATGTTGCGCAACTGTGGATCGCTGCGCAGTTTGTTTTCCAGCTTCGGCGCGTAGCTGTAAAGCTCCTTGGTGTCTGGTGTCTGCAGCGTGAACTGGTACTGGCTCTTGGTCAGGTTGCCGCCGATGCGGATCGGTGGCAGCATCTGCGGAAATGCCATGATCCCGGGCACCGAGGCCAGCTTGGGCCGCAGTTCCTGGATCAGTTCTTGCGCCGACTTGCGTTGACTGCGAGGCTTCAAACGGACGAAAATGCGTCCGGCATTGCCTCCCGCCGCAGTGGACATGTAGGAATCCACCCAAGGCTCTTGCATGACAACCTTGTTCAAAGCCGTCTGGTGCCGCGCCATGTTGTCAAATGAGATGCCCTGCGGACCTTCGGTGAAGATGAAGATCTGTCCCTGATCTTCATCGGGCAGGAAGCCTTTCGGCATGACCATGAACAGATACACCGTACCGACCAGCACCAGTCCAGACACAGCTATGGTGGCGAATTTATGCCTGAGCGTCACTTGCAGCGTGCGCTCATAGAGTCGCAGCAGGCCGTCGAAGAAACGTTCAAACGCGGTATACATCCGCCCGTGGCCTTCCTCGCGCGGAGGACGCAGGAATCGGCTAGATAACATCGGCGTGAGACTCAGCGAGACGAAGCCGGAAACCAGAATGGCTACACTAATTGTGACGGCGAACTCGTGCAGCAGGCGTCCCACGAGACCGCCCATGAAAAGCACCGGGATGAACACCGCCGCCAGAGACAGCGTCATAGAGACGATGGTGAAGCCAATCTCTTTGGCTCCGTTGAATGCGGCCTGCATCGGTCGCTCACCTAGTTCCATGTGGCGCACAATGTTCTCAAGCATCACGATGGCGTCATCGACCACGAACCCCACGGAGAGCGTCAGCGCCATGAGCGATAGATTGTCCAACGAGTAATCCAGCAGATACATCACCGCGAACGTGCCCACAATCGACATGGGCAGCGCCAGGCTGGGAATCGCAGTGGCCGAAAGATTTCGGAGGAATAGGAAAATAACCAGAATGACCAGAACCAGCGCCAGGAATAGGGTGAACTTTACGTCATTGACCGACGACCGAATCGAAACCGACCGGTCGTAAAGGATGCTCATGTTCACCGAAGGCGGCATTTGCATCCGGAACGTGGGCAACAACTTTTTTATCGAATCCACCACGTCCACTGTGTTGGTTCCCGGCTGGCGCTGGATCGCGAGAACGATAGCCCGCCGCAATCCGCCACTAGTGTCGTAGTACCAGCTTGCAGTTTTGTCGATCTCGACGCCATCCACCGCGGTGCCAACATCATTGACCCGCACTGGCGCGCCGTTCCGATAGGCCACGATAAGCGGGCCATAATCCGCCGCTTTGTTGAGCTGTCCGTTCGCCTGCACAACAAACTGTTGGTGTGTCCCGTACAAAGTCCCGGTAGGAAGATTTACGTTCCCTCTCTGGATTGCCGACTCGACCTCATCAATGCCGACTTGTCTGCTGGCCAGGGCTCTGGGATTGAGCTTGATGTGCACGGCATATTTCTGCGCCCCGAATACGCTGACCTGAGCGACACCGCTAACCATCGACACCCGTTGCGCAATCAGCGTCTCCGCGTACTCATCCACGTCTGAAAGCCGCAGTGTCGGCGAATTCAATGACAGATAAAGAATTGGCTGATCGGCAGGATTCACCTTCTGATAGGAAGGCGGGCTGGGCATGTTTTGCGGCAGGTCCCGCGCAGCCTTCGCGATCATGGAATTCACATCTTGCGCGGCGGCGTCGAGACTGCGGCTCAAGTTGAACTGTAGGGTAATTTGGGTGACGCCCTGCGAACTCGAAGAGGTCATCGAGTCCAGGCCCGCAATGGTCGAGAACTGTTTCTCCAAAGGCATCGCCACGGCAGAAGCCATGGTGTCTGGAGTAGCGCCCGGCAGACTTGCGGACACCTGGATGGTGGGGAAATCCACATTGGGCAAATCACTCACCGGCAAACTACGGTAAGCCGTGATGCCGAACATCAGGATGGCCAGCATGACCAGCGTGGTCATGATGGGCCGGCGAATAAATAGCTCGGCAATATTCATGACTGCGCTTCCTGGGTTCGATTCCCTTCCTGAGTGGACTCAGGCCGCGATGAGGCCGGCGGCTCCAAGCGTCCGCTCTGAGAAGGTTGAGAAGGTATTAACGCCTGTTTGATTTGCACCCTGCTGCCCGGCACCAGGCGCAACTGTCCATCCGTGACGACGCGTTCCCCGGGGGCGAGGCCTTTTTCCACGATCGCCTGCCCATCAGCACTCTGACCGATCACAATAGGTCTCGCCTCGACCGTCATGTCATTCTTGATGACGAAAACGAACTGCCCCTGCTGCCCGTTCTGCACCGCCTGCGACGGCACCACGATAGCATTTGGCTGGTTGCGCAACCTCAGCACAGCATTTACAAACTGGCCTGGCCAGAGCCGGCGGTCGGCGTTAGCGAATTCGCCCTTCAACTTGATGGTGCCTGTCGTCTGGTCAACCGCGTTATCAATGAAGCTCAATGTGCCCACGGCCGGCCCGCGAGTATCGTTCGGAATATAAGCCTCTACCCGCAGCTTCCCCGTGCTCGCGTATCTCTTAATTTCCGCCAGGTTCTGCTCCGGAACAGTGAAGGCGACGTAGATAGGCTCGACCTGATTAATATTCACCAGGGGCGGATTGTCGTTCGCCTTGATCATGTTGCCTTGGTGCACGATCAGATTTCCGGTGCGGCCGTTGATCGGTGAATAGATTGAACAGTACAAAACTTGCACGCGCGCGTTCTCGACGGCGGCTTCATCGGACGCTACAGCAGCTTCGAGCGCTTCGGCATTCGATTGCATCTGGTCATACTCTTCCTTGGATACAACGCCCGCTTTGAAGAGTGCATCGAACCGGCGCGCTTGAACCCGGGCGTTGACCGCCTGCGCCCGATCCTTGGAAAGGTTGCCTTCGGCCTTCTTTAGGTCTGCCTCGAACGGCCGCTTGTCGAGAGTGAAAAGAAGCTGGCCCTTCTTGACGTCCTGGCCTTCCTTGAAAAAGACACCTGTCAGTTCGCCCGTGATCTGCGTCTTCACGGAAACCGTCGAGTAAGATTCAACTGCGCCAATCGCGCGCACCTGCTGAGGAACATTTTTCTGCTCTACGGTCGCCGCAAGTACTGGAACGGCAGTTGGCGCCGGTGG
>QIAR01000466.1 GCA_003225595.1 Acidobacteriota bacterium
ACGCATCCGCCGATCGCCAAGCGCATCGAGCGCCTGACTGGGAGGCCGGCCGAGTTCATGCAGTAGCTACAAAGCTTTCAGCCATCAGCTCTCAGCCGGCCAGACCCGATGGCTATCCCACGCCCGTTTATCGTTTTCGAACTTCCGGAGCCAGAGGCTGCTGATAGCTAAAAACTGACAGCCCGACCGTGACGTTCGTAACTCCCTCTGCCTAATCGCAACCCGAAACTGCGTGTCTGTGCATAGTAGAATCAAAATTTCATGTCCACTGAGATGGCCATCGGCGCATCAAGCCGCGCCGTGCAACTCGAAGCCAGCCTGCAAAAGGTCATCCGCGGTAAAGATGACGTACTTCGCCTCGCCCTCATTTCGATCTTCGCCCGCGGACACCTCTTGATCGAAGGCGTCCCTGGCGTGGGAAAGACCACTCTCGGTCAGGCACTGGCCCGTGCCATCGATTGCAGCTTTCAGCGCGTCCAGTTCACCAGTGACATGCTGCCCAGTGATGTACTCGGAATCTCGATCTATTCCGCCATCGAACAGCGGTTTGAGTTCAAGCGCGGACCGGTCTTTGCCAACGTGGTTCTCGCGGACGAAATCAATCGCACTACTCCCAAAACCCAATCGGCGCTGCTTGAAGCGATGAACGAAGGCCAAGTCACGGTCGATTCCCACTCCTTCCCGCTCCCTCAACCTTTTCTGGTTATCGCCACCCAGAACCCGGTGGAGCATCACGGAACCTATCCTCTGCCGGAGTCGCAAATGGATCGATTCCTCATGCGTGTGCGGATGGGTTATCCCGACGGCGAGGCCGAGCGCGAAATCCTACGTTCGCAAGCGGGCGCGGCGCAATTGGAAAACCTTGAACCAGTCCTCACCGGCGCTGATGTGCTGGAGATGCAGCACGCCGTCACCCGCGTTCGCGTCGACGAGTCGCTCGTCAGCTACACCCTGCAAATCGTCCGCAGGACACGCGACTCCGAGCATCTGTCTTTGGGGGTTTCGCCTCGAGGATCACAGATGCTCTACCGTGCCGCCCAGGCCAGCGCCTTCCTTGATGGCCGCGATTTCTGCACGCCCGAGGACTTTAAGCCTCTGGTCGTCCCTGTGTTTGCCCATCGCGTTGCGGTCAGCACACTCTATTCGTCCACGCTAAAAACGTCCGAGCAAACCGATCAGGTCGTCCGCGATATCGTGGAAAGCATACCAGTACCCCTCTAGCGATTACCCCGTCGACGCGAGATAATGCTCCGACTGCCGAATGGCTGAAGGAGGAGGCATGCCTCACGTTGCCGAAATCGCCCCTGACATCTACCGTATCTGCGTGTTCTACCCGGAACTAAATCTCCAGTTCAATCATTTCCTGGTTAAAGATGAGGAGCCCCTGCTCTTTCATACGGGACTTAGGCGAATGTTCCCGGAAGTGCGCGAAGGTGTCGCCAAAGTGCTCGACCCCGCTCACTTGCGCTGGATCAGTTGGAGCCATTTCGAATCCGACGAGTGTGGCTCGCTGAACGAATGGCTGACCATTGCACCGCATGCGCAACCCGCCTGCGGCATGGTGGGAGCGCTCGTCAACGTGAATGACTTTTCGAGTCGCGAGGCTCGCATTCTCGCGCCCCAGGACGTGCTCACAACCGGAAAGTATCGCTTCCGCTACTACAACACTCCGCAGTTACCCCACGGGTGGGACGCGGGTGTCATGTTTGAAGAAATCGAGCGTGTCCGCAAATCGCTGACCACGATTCAGGCCAGCCCCTTGGCGAACTACGTTCCCTACACGCACAACACCGGACGCATTCTGGAGGGCCTGGCGTCACTTAAGCCGAAGACCCTGGCTACGATGCACGGCTCAAGCTTTTGTGGAGACTGCCGGGAAGCGCTACTTGATCTAGCCACTGTGATGAAGGAGGTATTAGACAAGCCCTCATACAACTTCGCCGAGGTGCAGCAAGCCGTCGGCCCGTGATGAGGCATGTCATTCTTGGTAAAGCAACCCGGATTCATGAATCTGAAGTTTAGAGCGCTGGCAAACTGAACATCCGAATGCGAATAACATAAACTCCATGTCATTTCTGCGCTATTTGATGCTGCTCTCGCTGGTCGTCTGGCTCGGTGGGCTGATCTTCTTTTCGTTCGTGGTTGCGCCGACAGCTTTCTCCGTGCTTCCCTCGCGTCATCTAGCAGGCTCGGTAGTCAGCCGTTCCTTGAGTGCTCTCCATTGGATGGGCCTCGCTTCCGGCGTCGTCTTTCTCGTGACCTCGATGCTCCACGCCCGCTTCAGTACCGGCTCACCACATCCCTTGGCGGCCCGCCACGTCCTGATCTTGTGCATGCTGGCGCTAACTGCTATTTCGCAGTTCGGCATCTCACCGAAGATGGCCACCCTGCGCGCCTCTGTCGGCCAAATCGACAGTGTGCCAGCGAACGACCCGGCCCGCGTCCAATTCAGTGCCTTGCATGTTTGGTCGACGCGACTCGAAGGCGGAGTGTTTCTGTTGGGACTGGTCGTGCTGTATTTAACAGCTTGCAGTTCTTAGCCTCTAGCTCCTGGCTTTCATTCTGGAATTATCACCTTGTCATCGCGACCTTGGTTACCACCACTCCATCATTTATCCTTCACGCAGACTAGCTTAGAGTTGAAGGCTGGCAGCAGAATCTTTATGAAAACCGGAATTATCGGTCTTCCCCAGGTGGGCAAAACATCTCTCTTCCGCATTCTGACGAAAGCGAGCCTGCCTGCGCAGGCCTACGCGAACCCGCGTGAAGCCCACATCGGTGTCGCCAAAGTACCAGACGATCGCCTCGACCGCTTGGCCGCACTTTTCAATCCGAAGAAGCTCACCCACGCCTCTGTTGAATACGTCGACGTCGGCGCAATCGGCCAAGAAGCTCTGAAAGAAAGCGGCTACATCGGACATCTGCGCAACGTGGATGCGCTTGCGCACGTCGTCCGCGCCTTCGACGACCCCGCAATCCCGCACGTTGGCCCGATCGATCCGCTGCGCGATATCAAGAATGTCGAATTCGACCTGATGGTCAGTGACCTCGGCCAGATCGAAAAGCGTCTTGAGCGCCTGGAAAAAGATCTCAAGAAAATGCGCTCGCCCGAACTGGAAAAAGAAAACGAACTGCTCCAACGCGCCAAGGCGCATCTTGAATCCGAGCGCCCGCTGCGTGAAATGGAAATGACACGCGAGGACAAGAAGCGACTCCGCGGCTTCATGTTCCTCAGCGAGAAACCCATTTTGTATGTACTTAATGTCAGCGAGACGCCGGAACTCGGCAAAGAACTGGAAAATGCAGTCGGCAAATACAAGTTGAACGAAATCGCCTCGCAGCCCAATGCCGGTGCTACCGCTATTTGCGGGAAGGTCGAAGCCGAGCTTGCTGAGATGACCGAGGCGGATGCCGCTGAATTCCTTTCCAGCTATGACTTGAAAGAGAGCGGCCTCGTGCGCCTGATCCGTACCACTTACGCCCTGCTCGGCATGATTTCCTTCTTCACCGTCGGCGAAGACGAGTGCCGCGCCTGGACCGTCCCCGTTCACACGCGCGCGGTTGAAGCTGCGGGAGTCATCCACTCC
>QIAR01000482.1 GCA_003225595.1 Acidobacteriota bacterium
CGCGACATTAAGCCGGGCAATATCTTCCTGACCAGTGACGGCCATGCGAAGATTTTGGATTTCGGAGTTGCAAAGCTGCTTCACGCGGAAATCGACGTGGGCGAGGCAGACACTGCCACTGTCCTCAGAAGCGCCGATCTGCTCCTGAGTAGTACTGGGATGCTCGTCGGGACCGCGGCCTACATGTCCCCGGAGCAAGTGCGCGGCGAGAATTTGGACGCGCGGACGGACCTGTTTTCCTTTGGTCTTGTGCTCTACGAAATGGCAACGGGAAAACGTGCATTCACAGGTGACACCTGGCCCGCGCTCCAGGAGGCCATCCTCAGGCAGGTACCCGATCCGGCGCGGGGTGTAAATCCCAAAGTTCCCGCCAAGCTCGAAGCGGTCATTAAGAAGGCGCTCGAAAAGAACCGTGAAGCTCGGTATCCAAGCGCATCGGAGATGCTTGCCGATCTCGAGAACTTGCAGTGGCAGATGGCGCCGAAACGTCTGCCGCTGCGATGGGCGGTAGGGGCGGCGGGAGTCATTCTACTGTTTCTTATTGGTGCAATTTTTTGGTTCACCAGACGCCAGCCGTCTCTCTCTCAGACTCTGCCGGATCTTAAACTGCGGCAACTCACCACCAATTCCTCTGAGATTCTGGTGAAAACGGGGGCGATCTCGCCCGATGGGAAATACCTCGCGTACACCGATTTTAAGGGGATACACATCAAACTCCTTGAGACCGGCGAGGTCCATGCCGTTCCCGATCCACAGGGACTTAAGAATGACGAGGTGGATTGGGAAATTATCTCGACTGCCTGGTTCCCGGACGGCAGCAGGTTTCTTGTCAACTCCCATCCGGCGCTCGAGGGTCAGAATGGTTGGTCATCACAGACAACCACAATCTGGCTTGTTTCGGTTCTGGGCGGGGCGCCGCGTCGGCTTAGAGACAAGGCAGTTGCGTGGTCGGTTTCACCGGACGGCTCTTCAATTTCGTTCGGAACAAACATGGGTCCGCTCGGGAACCGTGAAATTTGGCGGATGTCACTTGACGGAGGCCAAGCGCGCAAGCTTTACGAGGCTGGCGACCAAGGCGCGATTTGCTGCCTTTATTTCTTCCCGAACGGAGAACGAGTTTCGTATGTCACAACCGACAACTCCGGCAGAGACAGTCTCGTGGCCCGCGACCTGAACGGTGGGCCTGTCTCAACGCTGCTGCGATCCGTGGAAATCAGGAAAATGGGGGACGGCGTCTTGTTGCCTGATGGACGCTTGATCTACTCCGACCCTTGCGTCGGGGCGATCATGCGAACTGATACACCTTGCAATTATTGGATCATGCGGCTTGATCTACGCTCAGGCGAAATCATCGAAAGGGCGAGGAAGCTGACGAACTGGGTCGGGGTGTGGATGAATGAACCAAGCGCGACTGCGGATGGCAAGCGGGTCGCATTCCTTCAATCCTCGGGCCGCGGCATCGGGTATTTGGCTGACCTCGAAGCGGGTGGCAGACGCCTCCTTAACTCAAGACGCTTCAGTCTAGAGGAAGGAGGTGATGATTACATCGCAGCTTGGAGTGCCGATAACAAAAGCGCCATCATCGGCTTCAATCGCGCAGATCATTACGGCCTATATAGGCAATCCCTGAACTCAGATGCCCAACAACCCATCGTCGCATCGGCGGCAGGCGGTTTATTGGAGAATGCTCAAGTTAGCCCCGATGGTAAGTGGGTCATCATTCAGGTCTGGCCGATTACCGGAGGCCCAACCAGCCGACTCGAGCGTGTTCCCATCACGGGGGGAATACCAGAGCTAATTTTCCCAGTGCGTGAAGGAAGCCTGTGTTTCTGTGGCCGATCTCCTTCTAGCGTCTGCGCGGTAGCGGAGGAAACCGAAGATCACAAGCAAATGATCATCACGTCCTTCGATCCCGTTAAGGGGCGAGGTTCTGAATTAGCCCGATTTGATCTTGATCCGAACTACGACACAAACGTGAACAACCTGCTGTGGAGCATCTCGCCTGACGGTTCACGCATTGCCGCCTCCTCCGGTCCGGGAGCTCCTATCCAAATTCGGTCTTTGCGCGGCCAGCCGACTCAAGTCATCCGGGCGAAGGATTTGAATCATATGCGCCTAATCGTGTGGGCACCGGACGGGAACGGGCTGTTTGTCTCCGCTGGCGAAAAACGTGGGGCTGAGATACTGCATGTCGATTTACGGGGGAACACGGACGTTTTGTGGAAGTGTAGTAGTGACCGATGTTTTGGAGGGCCGTCGCCGGATGGGCGCCATCTTTCTGTTTACGAGTGGAGGCAGAACACTAACATGTGGATGATGGAAAACTTTTGAGAATTCAGCAAGGTGGGTATCCGCTTCACTCAGGTGACCACAAAATGCAGTATGGCCGGCTGGAATTTGATCACTCGACAGCCCAATATGTAGGCGTTACCTGAGTGAAGCAGATACCCCATTTCAGCAATTCTTTCTCAGGTCGATTAGCGGCTACTTAGAACTGTACCTGCGCCTTCACTTGAATCATTCTCGGGCTCGCATCTCCTCCCAAGCCAGTTCCCAAGATGCTGGTCGGCGACTGCTCCAGAGAGAAGATCTGTCCCGTCGGCGAAGAGACGGAAATGTCCGGGAAGCCAAAGTTCGGATGGTTGAATAGATTGAAGAACTGGAAACCGATCCCCAGCGTGGCATTTTCCCATCTAGGAATTTTCGTGTTCTTCGTAATGGCGAAGTCGGTGTTGAAATAGCTTGGGCCTCGGAAGCGGTTCAGCCCTTGTGAGAAAGACACTGCTGGGCCGCTGCACGGACCCAATGGATCCGGCAACGTGCCGGCGTTGAATCCGGTCTCGCATCCCGCTTGCACGAAGTTTGCACCTGGATTTGGAGTCCCACCGGGCAAGATCTGCGGAGGCTGGCAGGGTTTCGGCGCAAGTGGAAACACGGCACCTTTACCGCACGACGACACTGAACCGAGAGGCTTCGCAGGCACTGTGTAGAGCAACCCGAAATAGTTATTCTGCCGGAGACCTTCTGATACCGCTGCGTCCACGACTGTATACGGAAATCCAGTGCGTGCAAAAATCGTTCCCGAGATTTGCCACCCTTGTAGAACAGAATCCCGGCCGTGGCCACGCAAGGCCGCTTTCACCGGAACTTCCCAGACATAGTTCGCATTGAATGAGTGGCGTACATCGTATTCCGCCGGGCCGTAGCTGCCGCGAAGATCGTTCGGATCTTGCGGATTGGTCAACCCGACAGATGTGAAGCTGAAAACACCGCCGCTCGAAACCTCATCGAAGGCATGGCCATAGGTATAGTTGGCCTGAAATATACCCGGAGCGAATCGGGTGAACTGATGTTTGAACGAAATTACCGCGCCGTTGTCGTTGGAGACGGCATTCGTCGTATCTTCCAAGACCTGGCTGAAACGAGGGTCTGCGCACGGCGGAACCGGTGGGCTGGAGCAGAGTCCCGCAGTAAGCGTTCCGAACCCAAACGCATTCGCACTGCCAT
>QIAR01000483.1 GCA_003225595.1 Acidobacteriota bacterium
AGAGAAGCGATGCTAAACAGGGTGGTAGAGTGGGAAGGGCGTCAGATAGAAGAATGGGACACCGCCCCCGTCAAGGACGATACTGCTGCCTGAAGGGGTGTGCTATAAGCCTATTTCATGGTGGCGGAGTTGGTAGAGAACGGGCTGGAGCAACTCAGAGATCTATTGCGGTGCATGCGAGGTGGAGCCGGCGTCTGCTGCGCCGGTTTCGTTGTCCAGATTGCGGAGAGAGGTGCCCGGCTCAGCTTCTGGGACGCGGGCGCGAATTGCCCTTCAGCGAAATGATCAAGGACCGATCGAGCCGGTGTCCTAGCTGGTCGTGGAAAAAAAGGCGGGCTGAAAGTTGCTGAGCCGCGCGGGTCAGATGACTTTTTTTTGGCGACTCGGATCGTACGAGCGGCACCTCAAAGCCATTTCCATTCCGGTCACTAACCACGGCAGTAACCCAGGAAATGTCTGGAGAGGCGGCTTCGTCCTCGTGGAGCACGCGGCAGGTCTCAATATTCGGCGCGCCATTCGCATCCGCCTCTAATTGAGGAAGAGCGGCTCATCATCCGAAGTCGTGATGCTATCTCTACAGGCAGCTCGAGCTGGTTCCCAAGGTTTTTGTCTGCGAGCCAGGCGGCCCACTTTATGATCGCGTCGATGTCATCCCACTCCAGAATGCGGTTGGGCCACTCCAGGTAATTAGCTAGTGCGCCCTCTATTTCAAGCAGGGCGTGGGGGTCGATGGGCTTACTCCTTCGTATGATTGCCATGATTCAGTTCCTCCGCGCACAGCCACAAAAAGGGGGCGGTCGAGAGGGGAACCCCGCCCCGTCCGCTCGGACACCGTTCACACAAACTCTTTACCCCGATTTCGGACGGGATCGCCAATGCGGAATCTAAAAAATAGCCGCTGATCGCTGTTTCACCTGCGGTGCTAAGATAACTCTACATTGGATAACTACTCGCGGACGCGCAGATAGAACGGGCGGGGTTTTCGGCTCCGCGCTCCGGCGACTAGCAAATGAGAGAGAATGACGGACGGCAGTCCCAAAGAGCAGGTCGAATCACCACTGGTTGCACTTGTTCGAGTGCGGAAAGAAGCACAGCAAGCAGTCGCACGGTTCCATGCGGAAGTTGAAGCGGATCGCCTGGCTATCCGAAAGCTTCTTTCCGAACCGACAGATACCAAAGCACATAAACCAGAGTCGCGTCCGGAGCAGCGGCGCAAGGATGATGCGGTCGGGGTTGTGCGTGAAACGGGAGCGCAGGCGGGGGATGACGAGAAGAACTTCTCCAGACCGACAGACCCCGATACCCAGGGCGCTGAGGCAACGTTCACTCGCTACGACATAGTGATCTGGGAACGGATCAAAAACTCGGTTGAGTGGAGGACCGCCTCGCTCGTGGAAGACATCCACAAGGAAATCTCGAAGGACCATTCCCTCGTCGAATTACAAGGTATACATCCCGTTCCTTGGCAACTCAGAGAAGTAATCCAGCAGCGCGCTGAATCCTGGGTTCAACGCCTGTACGACGCCTGCTGTGATGTTTACAAGCGTAGCGGCAATCAATTGTCCGTCGAATTTGACCGAGCGGTATGGGCTTACTGCGTGGAACCTTTCATTATGAGGGAGATGCAGACAAATGCTTTTGGTTATAGAGCTTCGAAGCTTCTAGAGTTGCTGCTTTGTGCTGTTGGATCGCCGCCGGAAAACCGTAGATTCCTCAAGGTAGGCCAAAAAGACTGCTGCCTGGCTGTGAGAAACATGATCTGGCAAAGGTGGCACGATAAGCTCCACCACTTGCCATCAACGATTGATGAGGCAGCCGCAGCCATCGCCAGCTTCAACGAGATGCGAGGGGGGCAATGCGCATTGTCGCTGGGCTGGCATCAGAGACTTTACCAGAGCCGCCAGCCGTTCCCGCACCAGAACCCCAACCCTCAGCGATGCCTGAGGACGCCGCGATGTCATTGGCCGGCGGCGCCGATGCGGCAACATGGGAAGGCATCGAAATCACGTTCTTGAGTGATGAGCGGGTTCAGATTCATATTGGCAAGACGCACGAAACGCGAAATTACGCGGAGTTTGGCTTTCAAGACAATAAGAGCAAAAACCCAAATCGGGCTTGGGAGACATTGCGTCGATTGGCCGAACTGCGTGGCATAATTCGAAACGGCACTCAGGCTTGTCTTCCTTGGCCGAAGCTTGAAAAGCGGGTGCAAGAAATACGAAGGGTATTTCGAAAACACTTCAGCATATGCTCCGACCCCCTTCCATTCGTTAAAGGCAGTGGATTCCATGCTCGATTCAAAATTAGCTGTGGGCCTTCATTTCGCAGTTAGACGAATTTTCGTCCACCACATAACAGAGATTTGCGAAAGCGCTTAATCCTGCGTTTCAAATTGGTTGCCGACGAATTTTCGACGAAACTGGTCTCGTTCAGCGAATTTTCGCCCTTTCTCTATGAATGAGTTTACGAAATCCTCCTGCTACAATGCCGGGCCAAGGGCAATGGGTCAACGGGCCGAAAGAGGTTTCGATGGCCCGAAGACGCTATCAGAAGGGAAGCCTCGTTCCCAAGACGGGCGTCCCCAAAAATGGGCTCTGGATCGGCAGGTGGCGGGAAGACGTGATTCAACCGGACGGCACCATCACGCGTCCATACAGGTGGGAGGTCCTAGGTGCAATCATAGACTATCCCACACGGAAACTCGCCCTGCGTGCTTTAGAAGCTCGTCTCTCAACCATCAACAGTCCGACCTACACGGCACGACCAACCGCAGCATTTGCGGAGTTCGCGAACCGCTGGGACGCGACAGTCCTTTCTCAACACAAACCCAGTACCCAAAGCTCGATCCGTAGCCAGCTGCGGAGATGGCTGCTACCGGCTTTAGGCACCTGTGCCCTGAAAGATATGGATGGCCAGAAGATTCAAGCGTTCGTTTCTAACTGCAACACAAATCCCAAGACCATCCGCAACCTCGTAGCCACGCTGCGTATGATGTGGAACAGTGCTCGGGCTTGGGGATATGTGGCGCACAGTCCCTTTGACGGGCTGGTCCTCCCCAAACGTGGGCTAGTTCATACCTTCACACTATCGCTTCAGGAAATCAGGGACGTGATTACTTCGGCCAGTGATCCGTACCGCACGTTCTATATGATTCTGGCCGAAACTGGAATCCGCGGCGGTGAGATTTGTGCTCTGCGGGTTGATGATCTGGATCTGGAGAATGCCGTCATTTACGTTCGGCAGAGCGTATGGCGTGGCAAGCTGCAGACGGTGAAATCCCGCAAGGGCAATCGCCGGTTCCCG
>QIAR01000484.1 GCA_003225595.1 Acidobacteriota bacterium
ATCCGAGAAACTGCGCAACCCGATTCTATTTGGCCATCCTGGATACCAACAAGCATACACCTAAATCTTTCTTTTCGGCACGTGAAGACAGCGGGGCACCAGAATTTCAAATTACAGTCGCAACGCAATCGGCAATTGCGGTCTGAAATCCATGCAAGCTGTCGATAAACATGCTGAGAAAGATCGACGAAGCCATGGACCTAAGCTAATCCATACTATCGATACCCGAACTTCAGCGACAAATGAATTTCCCAGATTGACAGATTGGCGACGGGCATGCAACTGGGCCTTGCTTTCTTGATGTTCTTAATAAGCTGTCTGGTCAACTCAATAGTGAGCTGGCGGATGGACCTTAAAAAGAACACCCCTTGTATTCAGATCTTGAGGCATTTGTAATCGAATCAGACGGACAGGGGACGAATCAGACTATCAAAAGAGTTTGCGGTCGAATATCGGGATGACGGAAAAGCACACATAACGAAGATTTCCACAGGCAAATAGAAAAACTCCTGCGTAAGAAAGTAGGGATGCACACAGCAAAATTGTTTTTACAAAAATCCGCCTCAAAAGGGCGGCTTTTTGCTGCCGTGAATACATTCCCTGCTGTCGTAAGAAACGGAAGTGGCGGCCATGAAGGACTGCATTGAAAAGTTGGTCGCAAGCAAATTTTACAACGGTGCCAACTCTGAGGGTCGGAAGTATTTGGATTGGGACCACGTGTTCGGCAGTGCGAAAAATTTCCAGTTTTGGATGGAGCAATCGCACGGTGGCAAGGAGAAATGCGCGTGATGAACCTGGAGCCACAGCACGCACGGCGGTAGTTGGAGGCGCGGCTCAAGGGCCGCCGGCTGATTCAGCGCGGGATTCTCGAGATTGAAGAGAAGGTCTCGCATTGCGATCATGATACAGCCAGAGCCAACGTTGCCCAGCTATAGGAGAGCCCGTATTCCGGGGCAAAGGTGAGCAGCCAGAGGCCACGTACCCATACCCTGACGCGCAAGGCAAGCTCGTTTTTGAAAAGCTTCGCTATCCGGGCAAACGATTCGCTCCATTCAGACATCACGTTGACCGTCTACACCCATACAGTGGGTGAAGATGATCGCGTGGTGGCTGAGAAGCTGGGCGAGATTTTGTGCCCTAATGTCCAACTTGGCAAAACGAGAAATCTTCGCTTTGGGCGAAGGTGAAAGGATTCAGTAGCTTATGTTGAGGAAGCTTGGTTGCGGGGGCCCGCAACCATCCGAACGTACCCTCAATTCGCTTCTCTTTCGAGCTGTGTCCGAATCATTTGAACACAAAGCGATAAGATCCAATTTTGTTTGCAAGGGGTTTTTGGCACAGGTAGATCTGTGAAGCCGTGCACCTTGTGCGATCTCTGCCCTTGTGGGCCGAAAAGAAATAGTAACGGCCGTCGGGGGTCCATTTGCCGCAGCACTCGCCCGGGTCTTGGTGAAAGGTCGCCGGAAGCAGGGAGCGTAATCCAGTACCGTCGAGAGAAACCCCCCAAAGCGAGAACGAGAGAGTATCTGCGGCGCGCAGGGTGAATCGCAGATGAGTACCATCTGAGCTTGTGGACTCGAAGCTAATCGCGCTCCATTTCCTACGGGCTCCGCAGAAAGCCGTGGCCGTGTAGATTACCGCTCGCGTCTCCGTACCACCCCGTGACCTGGCCTGCCGGGTTAATGGCTTGGGGGGCCGTAACGGTTGCGCCAGGTACGTCGAACGTGGTGAAAGTGCCGTCAGTGTTCCGCAGAAAGCCGTGTAGATTACCGCTCGCGTCTCCGTAATCCCCCGTGACCTGGCCTGCTGGGTTAATGGCGGTGGGGGCAGTAAAGGTTGAGCCAGTCGGGTCGAACGTGGTGATAGTGCCGTCAGTGTTCCGCAGAAAGCCGTGGTACACATAGTTCGCGTCTTGGTAAGATCCCGTGATCTGGCCTGCCGGGTTAATGGCTGCGGGTTCCGTATCGGGTGAGCCAGTTACTTCGAACGTGGTGAAAGTGCCCTCAGTCTTTCGCAGAAAGCCGTGATTACCGCTCGCGTCTCCGTAAGACCCCGTGATCTGACCCGCCGGGTTAATGGCGGTGGGGGCCATACCACCGAGTGAGCCAGGTACATCGAACGTGGTGATAGTGCCGTCAGTCTGCCGCAGAAAGCCGTGTGACATATAGTATCGCGCCTCGTCGTACCACCCGGTGACCTGGCCTGCCGGGTTAATGGCGGTGGGGTATGTAAGGGTTGAGCCAGTCGGGTCGAACGTGGTGAAAGTGCCGTCAGTCTTCCGCAGAAAGCCGTGGTTCATAGCGTTCGCGCCGAAGTAATCCCCCGTGATCTGGCCTGCGGGGTTAATGGCGCGGGGGACCGTAAAGGTTGAGCCAGTCGGGTCGAACGTGGTAATGGTTTGCGCAAAACCGTCGGGCGCGAGAGTTGCCAGAACTACCACCGCTACTGCCAATAGGTGCAAAGTCGTCTTGGACATAAATCTACCCCTCCTACTTCTCTAGCTGGTGTTGTGTCCCATTAATTCTTTGCGTATCTCAAAGGCCGCGAAGGATCGATCCAACGGCATCGTCGTAGAACGGCTTCTTTTATTTTGTTTTTCCGCTTGGGTTCGTTCCCGGGAACCGGGGCCTTTCGCCTCAGGGGTGTGCATTACTTTCAGGGGGACTGCTCTTCGGAGAGGCGAATTTCGCGCTAATTCTCCTCCTGGCCGCTACAGGAGTCAAGTAGAAAATTCATGTTTCTCAAGGCAGGAAGGGGCCGGGGGCAACGAATGAGCCCCCTCCCCTCCCGCCCCTCCCTTTCCCCCTGTACGTACAAATTTCCTCTTTAGTTAACCACGCCGGACCCGCATTCCTGTAGGGCGAAATGAAGGTCATAGCGCCAGGACCAGCATAAAAACTGGTTCAAACACATGGTACGAATCGAGAGTTTATGAACGTGGATCGGGCCTATATAACATCCCGTCAAAAGCTCTGGAGTCCCGTTACGCGAGGGAAATGGGACGATGATCGCTTGTGGTCGTACAACGGGCGTCTCAGAGAAGTGAAATAAGGAGCGGGCCTAAACCATGTGGTTTCGACGCAGGATGCAGTGTCGTTTTGCACGCTTTAAATCGAAAGAGCAGTTGTTGCGCTATGCCGGCCGCTATGTCCGCCGACCCCGATTGCGCAGTACCGATTCCTGAACATCACGGACGAGTACGTGGAGTTTTGGACAAATGACCGGAAACTGAAACGTCGCGTGATCACCCGATACCAGCTCGGTGACTTCGTCGCAACGCTTGCAGATCATACTCCCGACCACTACCGGCATTCGGTCCGCAGCTTCGGACTGCTCGCGCCACGATCTATCGCGCTTTCGCGAAACGCTCTGTTTCTGCTTTTGGGACAAAGCAAACGTGAACGGCCAGGGCGGTTGAATTACCGCAATTCGATTCGGAGATCCTTCGGCCGGGATCCATTCCTCGACAGCGAGGGCAACGAGATGCGGAGGGTAGGGCGGCTCGAGCTTCAAAGATCCGTGGCCGACCTTCCAGGCTAGAACAGGAAGAAAAATCCCTTCAACGTCAAGGCCGCCCAGATGTCCGGCAGAGGTGCCTCAGTCGTGCGCGCCTCTAACGCCACTTTCTTGTCGTCGCAAATCGAAGGGCCGAGCATTTTTGACGATTCTCCCGCCCTGCCGCGACACCAATCTAGCCGCGAAACGGCTTAGTGCCCATATGAAGGGCTAAAAAAAATGCACGACCCGTTTAGGCCTAACCTTGTTTTTTGGTTTTCCTATACATGAACTCTCGCGCA
>QIAR01000485.1 GCA_003225595.1 Acidobacteriota bacterium
TTGGGAATGCTGCCGGATGAATTTGGGACGCTACTCTCCCGGTTGATCGCGGACGCGGATGTTGAGGTGGTGCGAGAGGCCATTCGCTCGGTGGGGAAGTTACGGAAGCGCCGCCTCGTCCCTGATTTGTTGGATCGCCTTGCTGATCCCCGACTCGTAGCTGACGTCACGGAGGTACTGGCTCGGTTGGGTGACCCTATTGTCGGTAACCTGCGCGACCACTTGACAGACCCGGCGGTGCCCGTTGGAGTGCGCTGGCAAATCCCGGTCATTCTCGCAACTATCGGCACGCAATCGGCCTC
>QIAR01000486.1 GCA_003225595.1 Acidobacteriota bacterium
AGTCGATGAAGCATGAGATAGAGCGCATCTTCCAACTGCTCGAATTGCTCTACCCGCGCCACGACTCCCCCAGCGCCTATATTGGGCTTCAGTCAAAAAAGATGACTGTGCACGATAATGCATTGGAGTTCCTCGACAACGTGCTCAAGTCTCAGCTTCGCGAGATGCTGGTTCCTTTGCTGGATGGTAAGGTCACCAGAGCCGAGCGTGCCAGCATTGCGAACCGCTTAGTACCTGCAAGGATCGACAGCCCGGAAGAGGCGGTCGCAGCCCTGGTGGCCAGCGACGATCCCTGGTTGCGGTCCTGCGGGGCTTATGCGATTGGCACGCTCGGGTTGAAATCGCTGGAGCATGAACTGAACCGCTGTCTGGAGAATCCCGACCCGCTGCTCAGGGAAACCGCACGCCAGGCCAAGGTGCGTTTGCAAGCCTCCCAGACTGCAAATGCCTGACCAAGTTCATAACAAGATTTCCAACTCGCCCGACATTTCGGTCTCCCGCCGTAGGATTCAGCCTTTAGGTAGCTGTTCAAGATGGAAGAAGTAACGGTTCCCATTGAAACTGGCCAAAAGCATCGGCGTGCGCGCTCGCTCTTTGGGATAAGTTTCGGCAAAGTGTTTTCCCCGAAACAAACCAGCCAGAGATCGAATTAGTGGAAGCCAATCACGACAGTTACTATGTCAGCGCAGGGCTGACCTGGCGTAAAGTTGGCACGTACGAATTGATGAATGGGAAACTGGTTGCGTTGGTCGCCGCAGAAGGTCATCGTAGTGGCATTTCCGTTCAGCAGAAAGGTGATTAGTGTCACGTCGATGAACGTGCCATTACCGTCCGGCATATTCGTGACCTGCACGACACTGACGAAACCACTCGCAGTTTGCATAACGCCGTTCCCGCCGAGGTCGCCACGAAAAAAAATATTCCCACAGCCGACGACCGCCAGGAATGATACGAAGACGAGAAGCACGAGCGGGAGGCATTTCATAACATCACCTCCTTCGAAACGTGGCGTTTAAACGCAGTCTATACCTGCCGCACCGAGAGAACACAAGCTCGAAAGTACTTTAGGCGAAGAGGCTTTCAGCGCTCTATCCTTCTCGTCTTCGGGTACCCTTGGCCAGTCGGACAGGCGCGGCCTAATGTCCGTTATCGAACCTTCGTAGCGCTGACTTCTGTGGTATATGGGAGTGGGCACAACGGGGTTACGGCACTCGCTCGCATTCCTCTGAGCGAATCGGGCATTCCATGACACAAGAAGAGAACCTGCCGGAATGGAAAAAGCTTTATCGCGCTGCTCTGCTTGAAACAGACGCAAATAGGCTGATGGATCTAATTTTGACGGCTGAGAGGGAGATTTATTCACGACTGCGTGAGCTGTCGCAAAATCAGGATTCCTCTTCCAAAACAAGCGAGTTACAGGAGATTGACGATGCGCTGCGGAATTTACGCGTGTTGATGAGCAATAAAACTTGAGTAAGGCAACGCCTCCTGCTTCCCCACCACTCTAAACCGCAGACCATTTGGCGTTCCACACCCGCGCCGGGCGATGGCACGAGCAAGGCGTGCATATGTCACGAGGAACAAAGTGGCAGCAGCTTTACGACGAAGCCCTGGCCGAAAAAGACCCCATGAAGGGGTTGGAGCGAATCGCCAAGGCTCGCGACGCTATCCGAAAGTGGCTGCAAGAGCTGGCTTCCGAACGCGGTACTGCTGAAGAGGAAAAAGCTGAACAGAAGAAGACCGCTTGATGATTGGGGGCTTTAACGCACTATTCGATGGTCGTCCCAACCGAGGATGCGGCGATCACCAGCGGCAAACTGAATCCCACCTGACCTCGTATTCCCCCAAGTGCGTGTTCGCGCGTGCCCATAAGGTGACCTCCTCCATGCACGATTATCACTTTCCCGATCATACGGACTGGTTCATTGCTAACGTGTGCCGCAAAACATAGCAAGCTACACACCTAACTTCTGCACTCATGTACCTCGCACTGTAGATACACAAGAGCACCGATTTGTTCCTCTGATTCAGGCAACCTTTGGTAGGAGTTGTCCGCCGACTCACAGGAAGCTTCCAAAACCCGGAGTCGCGAAGACACGCGGTCTTCTAAACTTTGAAGGAAATCTTGCTGCCAAGGCCACACCTGCGTCGGGCAGGTCGTAGAAGGGGCCAAGTTTTCTGCTTTGTCTGTTTATAGTGGGTCAGACCATTACCTGTTCTTCTATTAATCCTTTCCTGTTCTTAGCAAATTAAAATGTCCGGTTTTTGTAGCAAGTGAAATGTCCGGTTTCAAAGTTGGCCCCTCGCCGCTTGGGAGGGGTTAGGTTTCGGGGATGGGGGTGCGGGGGAAGGGGCAGTGGTGGAGTGCACCCTTGGGCTGAGACACGGAGTTAAGGGGGTTGTTGCCGTTCGCTGCAAAATCATTGTACGGCAGCATTGGTTGTTGAGAATCGTTTCCAATCGGTGAAGCGGAGGCAGGCTCTGCTGGAGAGCACCCTGCCGAGGAATAGCCGACTGGAAACTCATCGCAGCCGATGAGCGCGGGGAGCGGCGACAACCGTTGCCGTTCCCCGCTTTGCCGAGTCCTACATCGGATCGATAGATTTCCTCATGCCTCCAAAAACTCATGCTCGTCCTTTCCGGACGGCTCGCAAGGGTCGTAAGCTTCGCTCAAACTCCAGCGGCGGACGATAGCCAAGCGCCGAATGCAAGCGCTGCTGGTTGTAGATTTTCTCCAGGAACTTCCCGATCAAAGCCTTGGCTTCCTCGAGGTTGCGGTACTCGGCGCGGTAGACTTCCTCGTATTTGAGAGTCTTAATGAAACTTTCCGCTTGGGCATTGTCGTACGGCGTTGCC
>QIAR01000521.1 GCA_003225595.1 Acidobacteriota bacterium
AGATGGTCTTTGTCCCAGAACTGCACAGCTCGTGGGTCTGAGATGCGTGATTGCGCCCTCCCACTTGGTCTTGAACAGTCGGTGGGCAGCATCGGCTCCCATACGACAAGGACGCGGAGTCGTGCCGACTGATTCTGCTTCAATATTTCTTCGATCGCGGAGGACCCCCGCAAACAGTAGGCTCAAGTTGGTGAAAGCAGCAACACCAAGCGATTGCGATCAGCCGCTTCGTTGAACTCCCGTTTAAACTGGTCGAGATTGTTGGGAGTAAGCGATGTGAGCGGTGGCTGGCCCTTCGGTGGTGAACCCCAGAAGTACCAGAACACTAGGCACGCCAGAGCGGCCACGATAAACAAGGGCACGTATTTCATCTTCACACGCATACAATCACTCAGCCTGCAACCAAGCTCGCGATGGCTTGCGGGAAAAGAATAATCAGGAGAACTATTGCAGCAGCGACCCAGAACAGCGCGATGCTGAACGGGCTGCGCTTCCTGCATTGATCCCGCCCACGGTACACCTGCACAAATCCGACAGCCAATAGTCCGAGAGCAACGACGAGTAGCCAAGGTCGCGCTGCCTGCAATCTGACGCTTGCTCCTGCCAATCCAACTGCCCCGAGAAAACCGAACGGCAAGCAGCACGCCATTGTTGACAAGGCAGCGAGTACAGCCGCCACGGGAGTTGCTCTCTCTGCTACCTTCATACATCCACCTTATTCAGTCAGTGCCTCATCCAGTTTCACTTGATCGAATCCCACGATCACTTTCGCCCCAATGACGGTGACCGGAGTTGTCATAAAACCCAACTTCTGAAGTTCAGAAATCGCGGTAGGATCTCGTGTTATGTCACGGTCTTCAAACGCAACTTGTCTTTGTGAAAGATACTCTTTCACTTTTGTGCAGAACAGTCAGCCCGTTTGGCTGTAGAGAACTACTTTTTTCGGCATGGCGTTACCTCTTATTTGATTTCGAAATTCGTCGTTGGCTCCTCGGCAACTGCGACGGTGTGGTACGAACGATGACGATTGGTTTCGACTCAGCCTTGAGCACGCCTCAGCTGTCCAACGCAGGTGCATACTGGGCCAAGTGCTCTTCGATCCCGGTAAGGATTTCGTGCATATCCGGGTTGAGTCGATACACCTTGTTCTTGCCCTGCCATTCTGAGAGTACGAATCCACAATTCAGTAGGCACGCCAAGTTGTGTGAGACCCGGCTCTGCTGGAACCCGAGCTTTTCGCCTATCTGGCCCACGTGATGCGGGCCAGTTCGGAGCAATTGCACGATTGCGAAACGCGTCTCGTTCGCTAGTGCCCGGAAGAACTCTCTGTACAAGGTGAACTCCAAAAGCCCCCTTAGATATGAAGTGATTGACATATGTCACTTTAAACATTTCAGCCCTTCGCGTCAATCGCGTTCAGGCGGTCACTATGCCGTTCGATCCCCGGCCGCTTGTTTCATTTCATCTTCATTGCAGACTCAACGGACTGGACGGCTGCCCCGTGCATTTGGGCCGCCGCGAGCATGGTGGAAAACGCAAGAAACGCAATGGTGTTTACAAACGTCTGTTTGTCTTCATCAGTATTCCCTTTCTTGGTTTGGGTGAGGTTGTTGATGCTCGCGATCTGACATTCCAAAGTGCTGCTTCTACTCATAGACCGGGTGATTCTGCTACGTCTCTTCATTGTCTGTCTCAGGTTGCAATGTGCCTCGCCGCAAGGCTCGTTCCTTCATGAGTACAAAGAACACGGGCACCAAAATCAGCACATGGATGGTTGAAGTAATCATTCCTCCCACAATGGGCGCGGCGATTGGCTTCATCACGTCAGAGCCGATACCACTCGCCCAGAGGATTGGAATCAGGCTGGCGAGAACAGCAGAGACAGTCATCAGCTTCGGCCGGAGCCGCTGCACGGCACCCTCAATGGCGGCCTCGTGAATATCGGCGTCTGTAAGCGGGCGGCCGGATGCAATGCGCTTATCGAGCGCTTCGTGCAGATAAACGACCATAACGACGCCCGTCTCCACCGCGATGCCAAACAGTGCGATATACCCGACCCACACGGCGACGCTGAAGTTGTAGCCAAGCAGCCACTGCAAGATCAGCCCGCCGGTCATCGCATAGAACGTGGGGAAGATCAGGACCATGGCCTCGGCTAGGGAGTGGAAAACCATGTACAGGAGCAGGAAGATCACGAAGAACACCACAGGCAAAATGAGCTTCAGCCGCTCCTTCGCTCGAAGCTGGAATTCGTATTCGCCCGACCACTGATAGGTGTAGCCCGCAGGCAAATGTAAGTTTTTGCGAAGCATGTTGCTGGCCTGGTTTACGAAGCCGCCGTAGTCGGTGGTATTGAGATCAATGTAGACATATCCCGTGAGCTGGCCATCTTCATCGCGGATCATCGCCGGACCGCGCGAGAAGGAAACTTTGGCCACTTCGGAGAGTGGGACCTGTGCACCAGAAGGTGTCGCGATCAAAACCCGGCTAAGGTCTTCGACGTTGTCGCGGAAATCTCGCTGGTAGCGGACATTGATCGGGTAACGTCGGCGCCCTTCGATGTTCTCGGCGACGTTCATGCCTCCAATGCCCGATTCCACGGCCTGCTGCACGTCGGCGATGGTCAGGCCGTATTTCGCCGCCTCTGGACGATTGACCTCCACATTGATGTAAAAGCCCTGCGAAACCCGCTCGGCAAACACCGAACGAACCTGCGGCAGACCCGAAAGAATCTGCTGCACTTGTGCGCTGAGCTGTTGGATCTGTTCCAGATTGGTACCCTGGAGTTTCATTCCCACGGGCGTCTTGATCCCGGTCAACGCCATGTCGAGGCGGTTTTGTACCGGCATGGTCCAGGTGTTCGTCAGCCCTGGGAACTGAAGCTTTTCGTCCATTTCGCGAATGAGCTTCTCGTACGTGATCCCTGAGCGCCACTTCGCGCGCGGCTTTAGCATCACGGTCGTGTCATACATATCGAGTGGAGCGTTGTCGGTGGCACTGTCGGACCGGCCGACTGCGCCGAAGACGGTCTCAACTTCTGGAAAGGATCGGAGAATCCGGTCCTGCTCCTGCAAGAGCTGCGAAGCTTGCGTGATGGAAATGCCGGGAAGTGCCGTGGGCATGTACAGCGAAGAACCTTCAAACAGAGGCGGCATGAATTGACTGCCCAGCTTGAACATCAAGGGAAACGTCACCAGGAGGAACGCCAAATTGAGTAACAATGTAGTCTTGCGGTATTTCAAGCAGAGTCGCAAAACCGGCAAATAGAGTGCCTGGGTAACTCTTGAAACCGGATTTTCCGATTCGGGCCGCAGCTTTCCTCGAATGAAAATGACCATGAGGATAGGGACCAGGGTGATTGCCAACAGGGACGAGAAGCCCACGGCCAGAGTTTTTGTCCAGGCCAGCGGATGGAACATGCGTCCTTCCTGTGCTTCCAGCAGGAAAACCGGGAGGAAAGAGACGACAATAATTAACAGAGAGAAGAACAGCGCGGGCCCGACCTGCTTAGCGGCGTCGATAAGAATGCGCACCCGCTCTCGTTCCGCGGCCTGCTTACTTGGTTTGTTTGTGCTTTCTTCGGTCTCTTTCTTGAGTACTGGTCCATTCGGGTAATTCATCTCCTCAATTACTTCTCCACCTGATGCCGGGCGCTCGGAAAGATGCCGGTATCCGTTTTCCACCATGACGATGGCGGCGTCCACCAAAACACCGATGGCTAATGCCAACCCGCCCAGCGACATGATGTTGGAGCTGACGTTCAGGTAGTACATGGGAATGAAAGAGATCACGAGCGCGAGGGGCAAGGTGAGAATCGGAATCAGCGCTGAGCGGACCAGGGAAACGATGATCGCTTCCTCCAGCAGGCTATGTTTCAAAGTGTTTATTGATTCGCTGATCAGTCCCCCGCGGTCATAGCCGGACACCACCTCGACTCCCGGCGGCAGCGATCCTTTGATCTCAGCCAGCTTCTTCTTGACGCCATTAATCACGTTGAGGGCATTCAGCCCATACCGCATGACGACAATGCCGCCCACCGTCTCGCCCTCGCCGTTCCACTCCGCTACGCCTTCCCGGATGTCCGGGCCGAAGGAAACCGTCCCAAGATCCTTGATCAATACAGGTGTTCCGTTCTTTGCCATGACGGGCACGTTCGCCAGATCGTCCAACGACTTTAGATAGCCCAGCCCGCGAACCATGTAGCGCGTGCCGCTCAGTTCGAGTACGCGCCCACCGACTTCATTCGTGCTCGACTTCACCCGATCAATTACGGCGCACGAACCCGCCGATACTCGCGACTTCGGCCACACCAGGAACGGTCGCTAGCTGATAACGAAGGTGCCAGTCCTGAAGGCTCCGAAGGTCGGCCAGACTGTGTTTATGACTACGATCAACAAGCACATATTCATAGACCCAACCGGCGCCCGTAGCATCCGGGCCAATGGCCGGATGTACGTTGGCAGGAAGCCGGCCGGCAATCGTCTGCAGATACTCCACAACTCGAGAACGGGCCCAATAAATATCGGTCCCATCTTCGAAGACAACGAAGACGTAGGAGTCATTGAACATGGTCTGCGCGCGTACCGCTTTGACGCGCGGCCCGGCCAGCAAAGCAGTCACAATCGGGTACGTGACCTGGTCTTCGATAATGTTGGGTGGCTCGCCCTCCCAGTTGGTGTGAATGATCACCTGCACGTCTGAAATGTCCGGCAGGGCGTCCAGCGGAATGTGGCCCATGGACCAGATTCCCGCCAGCGTAAGCAGAAGCACCCCGGTGAAGACCAGGAAGCGATTGTGTGCGCACCATTCGATGATTCGGGAGATCACGATTACATACCTCCCATCGCATTGAGCGTGAGCTGCTTGTTGGCAATCGTCTGCCTGTTTTGTTGTGCCCGGATGGTGACCTGCCAAGTGCCACCGGAACCGAGATCGCCCTTGCCTTCGTACATCCCGCCGCCTTTGTCGCTGGCATTATTGATGACGGTTTTCATCGCGGCCATGCCCATCGCCGGCATCGCCGCCATGTAGAAGGTCACGGTCACGTTTGCTCCGGCGATTGGTTTCCCATCTTTTCCAGTCAGCTTCACGCGAACGATGTTGCTGCCCTTGTGTGGAGGGTTGGGATCAGTCGTCAACTCCACATTGGCTTGCTGTTGCGCAGGGGCATTCATGGAAGCGGCTTGCCCGGCACCCGGAGGTGGAGGAACAAACGCCCTTGCAGCCGCCTGCAACTGCGCTTCGGAATCAATCAGGAAGTTCGCTGAAGAAACAATCTCTTCACCGCTCTGGAGGCCCTTCGTGACCACGATCTGATCGCCAACTTGAGGCCCGAGCTCGACTTCACGCGGCTCAATGTTGCCCCCGCCGCGATAGACAAACACCAAGTTCTTGGTTCCTGAATGAAACGCAGCACTGGCAGGGACGACCAACTGCCGTCCCATCGGGAGCTTCGCGCGAACATTGACGTACATTCCGGGCCTCAACTTCAGGCCAGGATTCGGAAACACCAGCCGCACCGGCAGCGTGCGTGTGTTCATGTCCACCTGTGGGAGGATGTAATCCACGCGCCCGTTGAAGACTCGGCCGGGATACGCATCGACTGTGACCTCTGCGGGATCACCCGGCTTGATCCTCCCTGCATCGCTTTGGAATACCTGGGCGAGTACCCAAACATCGGAGAGGTCAGCTACGGTGTAGAGCATGGTTTCGGGCTGGACGTACATGTTGGGCAGCGCGTTTTTCTGCGTGATGTATCCCGAGACCGGAGAATGGATGGTGAGATCCGTGATGGCCTTGCCCGTCTGATCGAGCTTCTCGATTTCAGCGGGAGACACTTCCCATTGCAGCAGCCTCTCTTTGGCAGCGCTGAAGAGCGAAGAGGCACCCGAAGCCACCCCGCTCACTTTGCTTTGCTGCAAGGACTCTGAGTTTTTCTTCGCCAACAGATATTCCTGCTCGGTCGTCACCAGGTCAGGGCTGTAGATCGTGAATAATGGCTGACCTTTGCCAATGAAATTGCCAGTGGCGTCGGCGTACACCTTGCGAATCCAGCCGGCAAAGCGCGTCTGCACATAGGCCTGCCGCCGCTCATCGACTTGTACGTTGCCGTAGAACCGGGTCTCAGCATTTACAGCTTTGGATTCAACCTTCCCCAGCACAATGCCGATGCTCTGCATCCGCTGAGGTGTGAGCTGAATGGGCACAAGCGGGGTCTCTTGCATGTTGCCGGTCTGCCCCTCCTCCGCCGATCCTGGGTCGGAATCTGAGGCGTTTGCCGATGCAGTTTGCCCCATCGCCTCCATTGACTCGCTAGTGGAACTGTTGCCGGCCTGAGACGGGGTTCCGGAATGGCTTAAACGCCACCACAGGACAGATGTCACAATCGCGAGTACAACGGTTGTGGTCACTGCAATCCAAAACGCCCGGCGATAATTGTCATGTTCTCTTCGGAGCATGGTTGATCCCTCATTTGTATTCGTTATGAAGTCGCGCCGGTTCATGGCACATCCACCCCGGCAAGGCGCTCCAGTTCAGCCAGTGCCGATTCGTGCTCCACCAGCTCACTTCGGTATTCCAGGTCCAGATTCAAAACATCGAGAAAGCCTGAGAGCAGACTTTCGAAGTCTTGCCGATTCGATTGATAGGCCGACAGGGCCGAGCGAAAGGTAGCTTCCGATTGCGGCACGAGACCGTCACTGTAGATTTTCAGCCGCTCTTCCGAAGTCTTTGCACGAATGTACTGCTGCTGGACTTCTGATAGGACACGCTGGGATTCAGCGTCCAGCTCCTG
>QIAR01000522.1:0-844 GCA_003225595.1 Acidobacteriota bacterium
ATGGCCGTGGCGACCGGAACCAGGAAAGTGTCCACAAATTTCGACGTGCCCGCGGGTGCGGAAACAGGGCTAAGCCAGTTGTTTGTGGTTGCGAACGGCATCCCATCCTCTCCCTACTCGATCAAGGTGCGGTAGAGTCAGTTCATTAACAGGAGAAGCGCCGCATTGAAACAAGTGTGGCTCTTTTTTCAGAAAGGTGGGTACCTCGCGCCGGAAAAGTAGCTGGTTGAACTGCCAGCGGCCGTTCGATTTCGCTGCCGCGCAAGAACGACACTTCTGTTGGGCTCGTGATGTAAGGCCCGTGGACCTTGTCACTGTACGATGAGCGTGAGCGCGGTCGTGTGAGTCAATGCGCCCGAGATAGCTGTGACAGTGACCGTGTAAGTCCCGGCCCGTGGGAGGCGGGGAACCAGTACCTCCTCCACTCAAACCTCCTCCACTCGCGCCTCCTCCTCCGCATCCGGCCAATCCGATCCCAACAGTCAACAGGAGGAGCAACACTGAAGGGGCAAGTACACGAACGTAGCGGCGTCGGCGTGTCTGTGCCGAGGGAACCAGCACGACGCATAACAGCAGGGCCATAATGGAGCTTGACCAAACCGCCGGACGGAAAGGCGATCGATCAGTCGGACTCCTCAGAGCGGCTGCATTTCGCGCCGTCGTAGTGACCGAGAGCGTGCCGATACCGATGCCGCTGGCCAGCGGATACGAGGTCGGGTTCACCGAGCACGTAGTGGCTTGCGCCGGCACCGAACACGAGACGGTCACAGTCGATGAGAATCCGAAGAACGGCGTCACCCCAATGTCGTTGATGTACGATGCAGTCCGTCCCGCCGTCACCGTT
>QIAR01000522.1:929-4671 GCA_003225595.1 Acidobacteriota bacterium
TGCGGTGATGTTGTATTGTCCAGGGGCCAACTGAGTGGCATCAAAGATCGCGGTTGCCTGGGTGGTGCCATTGGAGGTGCTTCCGTTGGCCAACGAGGACGTGCCCCGCAACGTGCCGCCGGAGCTGAAGGTGACTGTCCCAGTGGCCGGAGAACCGATTCCCGAAGCACTGACGGTTGCCGCGAGCAACAAGGACTGCGCGGTTTGCTGCGACGTCAGCACTGTAGTGGTCGCGAGGTGGGTGATCGTGAAATTGATCGCTGTTAAGTTCACGCTCGAATTAAAACTGTTGTCTCCGTAATATCCTGCGGTAATGGAATGCGCTCCGGCCGCGATCTGAGTAAGCGGCGGAGTCAGGGCATTGCCTTTCGCGTCTAGCCAAGCGGACGCTATGCCCGAGCCGTTAGTGTCCCAGAAGTTTACATACGAACTTGGCACGCCGTAGCCCGATTGCTAACTGACATGGGCTTGAAAATCAACTGGAGTTCCATAAGGTCCTCTGGTAAATGGGACCAAATTGCCGCCGGCGTCGGTGGTCAGGACGGAAAAAGTCGTGGTTGTTTGCTCTGGCTGAATCGTCACTTGCACCGTTGGACTGGAATCGCTTCCGGCGTAGGTTCCATCACCGGCGTAGTGCGCGTAGACCTGATACGTTCCGCCCGGCAACACATGACTTACGCCAGCATAGGAGCCCTGGGCATCTAAGGTGAAGACATCCGCCGTGCTGTCACCGACGAGATTTCCTTGGGGGTATCCGTTCTGAGTCAACCAAACCGGCCCGCTGGGTGTCCCGGTGCCACTATTGGGAGTAACGTTCCCTCCGACATTCAAGGGCGCGCCGTGTACGGCAGTAGCGGGACTGATCGAAAAGGTCGTTGTCGTCGGACTGAACGTGACCGTGTTCCACTGATTGATCAGATTCGTAACATTAACGGAGCCAAGTCCGGTGGCTTGGTCGTAGCCCTTTCCTGTCTGGTAAGTTGCGCCGGAAGTTCCGTAATTGGTCTCGCCGGGCACGGCGTTGTTACCAACAGTTACATCGTTGAAGACACAGGTACTCGCGGGCGGGGTCTGGCCTGAAGCATTGCATTGGGCGAGATTTTCTGCCGCAGCCAACCTGTACAGTACATAGTCTGGCTGCCCGAGGCGCACCAATGTCTTGTTCCCAACCAAAGCCATGATTCCGGCAAAGGTCGGCGCGGAGGCAGACGTTCCGCCCACGCCTACGAAGAAGATGTTCCCATTCGCGTCCGGAACGCAGGACCCGCGAATGCATAGCAGATACGGATCATGACTGGCCGCCGTCAAAGAGACGTCAGGCACATGGCGGGCGCTATCTGAAGGAATTCCGGCGACACCGGCCTGCCAAGGCGGTTTCGCGAAGAACTTGCTCGCCCCTCCCCCTCCCGCCCAGATGTTCGGCTTGCTGCATCCGGATTGACCCGATGCGCAGCTTTGATTCCATGCGTTTTCGGGAATATAAGAAATTGCGGATTCAAGCGTAGGTTGCGCATTCGTCGACCTCCAATAAGTGCTGTCGTGACCATTCTCATTGAATATCGTGCCACCTACGGCCACGGTGTAGGGCGTCGACGCCAACAAGTTTACGGAAAGTCCGTGGGTCGCCGAGGTCTGAGTATTCGGGTTGTCGCAACCCGCGGATCCCGAATCGCCGGTTGCGACTACGTAGGTAATTCCCTGTGCCGCAGCTTGCTGCGCCAGACTCGCAACACCCGCGGCTTCTGCGCTGGTGAAGTTTGCCTCGCAACTGCCAAAGCTCTCGCTCATTACGTCCGCCAGATTATTGTCGATGATGTATAACTCTGAAAGGTCGACACCGTCGGTGGTCGCGGTTGATTGCGAGACCACCAGCGCCAACCAGGCCGATGGGGCCACTGCTCCTGCCCATGTCGTATCCAGGACTGCCTCGAGCTCCTCTGCTCCGCCCAGATTCCCCGGGTCCGGACCGTTCACGATGACCTGATATGACGTCGCCTGGTCGTACATCCAGTAATGAAAATAGAGCACGTCCTGAGTATTGATGTTGGAGCGTCCTACGATCGCGATCTTAGTCAAGCCGGACCCCAGTGGATTAAAGTTATAAATCGTGTAGAAGTCCGCCGGTGTAAGTGCATGGGCTCCGCCGCTCGAGGTAAATTGCGGCCGGGCTCCCGGCACCACTTTTGCGGAGAACTGTTCCTCCGCAAGATGCACTTGTGGTTTCTTATAAAAGTTATGCAGAGTGAACACACCTTCCACGCCCGGCCACAATGCCGCAGGGATGGTCGGATCGGTCGCGTTGGCCCAGTGTTGTTTCCCAGTCACGACAAACTTCCTGATGGAAGTTCCCAACGCATCCTGCACCTGGGCCGCTGTTCCGGAGAACTCAATTACCGTCCGCCCTTTGCTCACGCGAACATCGTGAAAGCCCTGCGCTTGCAGCCACGATGTGATTTTCTGCGTGTCGCTGTTCGCCAGCCCAAATTGCTGTCCAAATTGTTCGGGCGTCAACCACTGGCGGTATCGTGGTGAGTTCTTATCCTGCTGGTCGTCGAGCAATTTCTGCAATTCTGCTTGCTGTTCCGGGCTGCGTTTGAGCACGAGCAGCATTCGGTCCATCGGCAGAGCCAGGGGCGCCGCTCCGCGGTCAAACTCGATGCGCGCCAACCGATGAACATTCCCGGTCAGCGTGATCCGTTTTGCGTTGTCCACTGGTTCGACCAGGCGCGGACTCGCCTGCCCGAAATATGTTTCTTCGGGATGGATCCCGTTTTCGTTTTGTGCCGTTTGGGTCAGTACAAATGGCGCAAGCGCGAAAATGAAGAAGGAGATAAGCAGAATGAACGTCAATCCACGGCAGTGCATCGCGCTTCCTCCACAAGGGGGAGACAGCTTGACTGCGAACAAACGGATATCTGATCTTCCTGGGGAAGGAGGAGGGAGGAAGGCGCTTGTAGATCCTCTGAATGAGTCCCCTCCTAGAGGATCTACTTACGTTGGGCAAGAATTTACTTAAAGCGAGGGAGCCTGTCAAGTAAAAAGACTGAAAATCTCGTCAGTCTGTTAGCGAAACGCGTGATTTAGCCCTAAACTTTAACGAATACCTGAACCATCTCTATGTCTCGCCACGGTGCTTGGTCGACCGCACACACGATGACGCCGTATCGGTATGATTAAACGCTGACAGGTAAGTTTCGCAAGCAGTGGTCGGGGATCGCACTTGATTCTTGATTCTGTACCCGCCTGTCAGGTTACTTCAGCGATTGTCATCTAGGCTGAGCATACGAACGGAATCTACCATAGCCAGAGGATGTGTTGGGATTGTGACGAAACCGGGCGATTACACTACCTACTTTTTGAGGGCGCCCTACCTAGCCACTATGAGATAGCTAGATAGCTTCTAGCTTTTCGGCATTTATGGAATAGGTTCAGGGGCTCTAACTAGTCTACCCCGCAGCTATCCCGACGCATAACCCCGAAACCCATCTTCCGGGATAAACTACCTGTACGTTCCACTACAAGGATCGGTCCCCATGCTGCGCAAGAATCGCCGTCAGTGTGCAAAGCGCTTTGCCGCACGAAACCAGCTCGTCGAAGAAGTCCTTGGGCGAAGCTTCCTCGGCACCCCCCGCTGAGTTACAGAGCCACAGCACTTTCTCTGCTTGCGCCTTTTAAATATTCCAGCACCTCTTCCGCGTGCCCCTCGGCTTTCACATTGTTGAATACGTGCGCAATTTTCCCG
>QIAR01000523.1 GCA_003225595.1 Acidobacteriota bacterium
GTCGAACGACGCACCTCCAAGCAAAGAGGAGGTCTTAAAATTTTTTGAACTGATGCAGGTCAGGCAGCAGACGCAAGCCGTACTCGCGAATACGGAAGAGCAAGTAAAATCAATGACCCGAGAAATGGTCCGAAAGAAAGCACCCAACGCTGACCCGCAGCAAATCGCACAGGCGGAAGGATTGATGGATAGTATGTTCAAGGAATACCCCATTGCAGGCATACTCGACGACATGATCCCCGTATACCAGAAGCACCTCACCAGATCGGACCTGGATGGGCTTATCACTTTTTACTCTTCTCCGCTCGGTCAAAAGATTTTGCGCGAGATGCCTTCCATGACGGACGAGGCCATGCAGGTCTCGTATGCACACATCCAGAAGAACATGGAACAGATGATGAAAAAGATTGACGCGCGAGTGCAGCAGATCGTAGACGAGCAGCAGAAAAAGAAATCAACGCAGGCTCCGAAACCGAAATAGAAGTGATAGCCTACTCCGGGCTTTCGAGAACTTGGTCACGCCGCTAACCGACCCAAGCCGAGCATGCGTCCAAAACCTCTCGTTCTCATCATCCTCGATGGCTGGGGCTATCGCGCCGAGACCAAAGCCAACGCCATCGCGCTGGCGCGCAAGCCCACTTATGATCGCCTACTGCGCGAGTATCCCAACACGCTGATCCACACCAGCGGGCGCTATGTTGGACTGCCCGACGGCCAGATGGGCAATAGCGAGGTCGGCCATCTCAATATCGGCGCGGGGCGCATCGTTCACATGGACAGCACTCGCATCGAGTTGATGATCCAGAACGGAGAGTTCTTCTCCAATCCCGTGCTGCTCGGTGCCATGAAAAACGCCCGCGGTGGCGGACGTCGCCTGCACTTGTTCGGCCTACTCTCTGACGGCGGTGTGCATTCACACCAGACACATCTGTACGCGCTGCTGCGCATGGCAAAGCAGAACGGCGTGGATCGCGTGATCGTACACGCGTTTATGGATGGACGTGACACCTTGCCCACGAGCGGCGCCGGGTACCTAGAACAGCTCCAGCAAAAGATGCGCGAATATGGCACCGGCAAAATCGCGACGGTGAATGGCCGTTATTACGCCATGGATCGCGACCGGCGCTGGGAGCGCATTGCCAAGGCATTCAACGCTATGGTGTACGGCGATGGCGAAGGTGGAAAGTACCTCGATCCGGTGCAGGGCGCGAAAGACTCCTACAACAAAGGCGTGACGGATGAGTTCATCGTCCCATTCGTTTGCGTGGACAATCGCGGCGAGCCACTGATGACCATTCGTGATGGCGACTCGTGCATATGCTTCAATTTCCGTGCCGATCGCGTGCGGCAGATTACGCGCGCTCTTACCCGCAATAGCGGGTTAAATCCTCAGGGAGGCAGTGATCTGCCGGGGGCTGAGGACCTCGATGCGACAATTCCGCGTGATCGCGTACCTAAGAACCTGCACTACGTCTGCATGACGCAGTACGACAAGAAGTTTACGCTGCCGGTCGTCATACCGCCGGAGTCGCTCACGAATATTCTCGCTAATGTGATGGGCAACCTGAATCTCCGCAATCTTCGTGTGGCAGAGACGGAAAAATACGCGCACGTCACATACTTTTTCAACGGCGGTGTGGAGGAGCCATTCCCTGGTGAGGAGCGCCTGCTCGTGCCTTCGCCCAAAGTCCCTACCTATGATCTGAAGCCTGAGATGAGCGCTGCCGGAATCGCCGAGGCCGTCGTCAAAGCCGTCGAACAGGGTAGCTTCGACGTGATGGTTGTGAACTTCGCCAATGCTGACATGGTGGGCCACTCCGGAAAGATTGAGCCAACGGTGAAAGCGATCGAGACCGTGGACGGCTGCCTCGCCGTTATTGAGAAAGCTGTAAGGGCGAAAGGCGGCTCCATGCTGATTACCGCCGATCACGGCAATGCCGAGATGATGATCGATCCCGTGACCGGCGGCCCGCATACCGCACACACCACGAATCCTGTGCCGTTCATCGTTGTTGCCGAGAACAGCAGCGAGTTTACGCTCAAGCCGAATGGCTCGCTTCGCGACATTTCGCCGACCGTGCTGGGCATGCTTGAGATCGCCCAACCGAAGGAAATGACCGGGCAAGACCTGAGACAGAACAAACCGTGACCACAGGCGACGGAGAAAACCTGGAGAACGCATTCGGGCGAATCCGTACTCATGCGCACCAACGTTTACTGGACCTCGACAAATGGGCTGGCGGTTATTTTCACGCGATCTCGCGGAGACTGGCTAGACGATCCAACCGAGAGCCTTCGTCTGCTCTATTCCAGGAACCTCCTGTTCCGCGATATTGCAATGAACTCGCTTGCCGGATACCTGATCTCTGCCCGGAATCTATTGGAGCTGCTTTCCTCTCGTCTCCGGTAGTTGGGTTGCCACGAGGCTCGCCAGCAAGAACGAGCCGGCGCACAGGTAAAATGCCCAGCTCAGCCCCTTCACCTGTCCGACGCGGCCGATGATGTATGGTGCGACAGAACTCATCGTACGTGCACCGTTGTAAGTGAACCCGAGGGCTCGGGCACGAACGCTCGTGGGAAAAATCTCGCTGCCAATGATTCCTGAGCCGGAGAAGAATCCTGTGCCGAAAAACGCCACCACTGTTCCCATCACGAGCAGAACAGCAGGCTGACGCACCATAGCATAAAGTGGCACGGCAAGAGCTGCCAGCAGTGTATAGCAAATAAAAGACTTACGCCGCCCTAGATGGTCAGCGACCCAGCCAAAACTGGCGTAGCCGGGGAGCATTCCGAAGAGATTCAGCACGACCAGCAGCGTCGTCGTGCCCATTACACCAAAACCACGTCCGCCGTTCTCCACTGGCAATGACAAATACGGTGGAATCCACGTGAATAACCCCCACCAGGCGAACATGCCGAAGAAATTCAGGAACAGCAGAGCAAAAGTATTTTTGACGTAGGGTGGCCGGAAGATGCGCGCGAACTGTGCTTCGACTACGCGGGTAGATTCCTGCGCTAGGCGTGTTTGTGATAGTCGATGGTGCTCCTGCCACATTGCGGATTCCGGCACGCTGCTCCGAATCCATAGTGTCATCAGGGCGGGTAGGATACCTATGAAGAAAACCATGCGCCAATCCGCATAATGCAGGACGACCCCGGCGACCAATGCGGCTAATGCGTAGCCAATTGCCCATGAGC
>QIAR01000524.1 GCA_003225595.1 Acidobacteriota bacterium
AGCTGGCACTGGTTATGGGGAGATTCACGGCCGAAGACGCTGTCAAATCCCTCCAAAATTCCCGGTGCACCCTGGAGTTAGTGTCCGTACAGGTTCGTGCATAAATAATAGTTCAGACCAGTTCATCAGAACCGCCACGTCGAATTTCGAATCATCCCGAAATTTCCCGACCACAGACTTCACAGCCTTTGCCTCAGTCACAAGGAACGCCCAGAGAAAGCCGCACTACTTGGGCGGCGTATGTTCAAAAGGGAGCTTGGTGTATCGTGCCTTCTCGACCTCGATCACCAACGCCACTCTTCCTTCGGGGCTGCGAAACGGGAACGGCTTGCCCGTGTACTTGAGCGAGATCGGGTCGATGTACTTGCAGTTGCCATCAGGACGCCTCTCGACCACGCGCCCACGAAGCTGCGCTTCCTTGTAGGGATCATGAAAATCAACGATGGAGAGCGAGACACGCGGGTCACGCCGGGTGTTCTTCGCCTTAAGCGAGCCTTCTCCCGTGCAGATCAGTATGCGATCATCGTCGATGTACCGGAAATTTCGGCAGACGACAGAGAAAATCTGCGCTACAGCAAATGCTGTATCTCTCGGATGAGCTGAAGGCTACTCACCTGACGAGAGCAGGGAAGAACCGATGCGGCCCTCAAGTATCTATCCACCGCGAATGTGACCAAACTGCTCACATGCGCGAGAGGGGCCTCACCCGGCAACTCAATGAGCGAGTAGTGCCATTGGTGCTGGCAGAGTCGCACGCGGGCGTCGTTTACGCGATGTGTGCTGGCACCGACCAGTTCTGGAAGGCTGGCCGCCAAAGCGTCAAATTTTCTGGTAGGCAACGTGCATGGTACCTGAACGGGCGACTTAGCCTAAGTGAGAGGCAAGATTATGACGTACGTAATGACCAAACCTTGTCCAATCTGCAAGCGGCAATTAACCAAGCAAGGACCAACCGATACCGTGAACTGCTCCTGCGGTAAACATGTTTGGCAGGGATAGCACCGTTGGGCACAAAAAAGCGTTGCGCGGGTTCTTTGATTTGGGGCCGAGTTGCCAGTGGCTCGTCTGTGTCGCTCGCCGGCATTCCAGTCCACTACAGAGCGGTTCTCCTAAAGCGCGCCTTCGAAGGTCCCGAGCAGAACTGCTCCGGAACTGTTCTGCACTTTAGGTCCCTCCTCCCACGAAAGTCAGATCCACAGTTGCGAGATCGCCCCCGTTTCGGGACTTTGCGCGGCATGTGCCCTCTCCTGGCTACGACTTCGGCTTCTGCCTGAACCCCCAGGACCTAGTTGAAAAGAAGGCGGTGCTATCGACCACGCTCCCGGCCGTAGTGGCGGGGGTATGGTAGTGGTCGAAAGTGGCATTTCCAGACTTGCACCACGAACGGCGGGCAGCCTGAGCGCTCCGGTTCGCGGGCTTCCCTCGATCGGTAGCCTCGGAAGAGTATGTCTGTGGGACCTGGCCGCGAGAAAAACGTACACCAGCACAGCCAAGAAAATGCCGAGCAGTATATAAAAAATGATAGATTTGCTTTTGGTTTGTTGGCCGACTAGCAAAATGTATCACTTTCTGCCGTTGCGGCAAGGCACGAAACGTGACACTGACGGGGCGAAGGCTAAGAAGCCATCGCGTACCGGCCTTTGCCAGCGTCAAAGAGGGCCAACACGTCACCGATTGAGGCGATGTCAAAAATACGACTCAAGCCAGAGCGCTCCAGCCTGTGCCGCACGAATCTAGACGGATTGAACAACTTGAGTTGAATGCCGCGCTCCCGAGCCCATTGCCGCAGAAATACCAGCATACCCAGCCCGCCGCCCTCTAACGCTTCTACCCCGGAGAGATCGAGTACAACGGCGCGGGCGTCGGTTTGCAGTGTGACGGCATTGCGCAGCGTGTAAGCGGCATCGCTATGTACGATTCGACCTTCACACTGAACGACGGCCACATCCTGTACGTTATCGACATGTACGCTGAGCATGACTCCCTCCCCTCAAGCAGTACCTCGTAAACAGCACGAGCCGTGCCAGCGAATAGCGTTGTCCTTTCTGCTGGATAGGAGCCGGGGCGTCAGGAGAAGGGAACTTTCGGGGGGTGGGCGAGCAAATCTGCGCTACAGCAAATCCTGTACCCTATCACCGAGCCCGCAACCAGGGCTTGCACCGAAAACGGGCATTGCCGTAATGCCACTGCGGCGTTACAAGACAAACTGGGATGCTACCCGAAAGGAGCACAGATGCTAACGCGATACGAGGATGCACCCAAGGAAAGGCAATTGACGGTTGCCCGGATAGCTGCGCTCGCGGTCATGCCAAGTCTGACGGTTGATGACTTGGCGGAGATTACGAAAGTGGAGCGCGAGTACCACGAAAAAAAGTCCGCAACCGAACCCATCCTAGCGCGTACGGCGGTCTTGCTGCGCGACGGCAGAGTTGTAGACGCGGGATACTTGCAGGACAACCCAGAACACGTTGAGGCAATGCTAGCGGCCTGCGGGCGGCAATTTTCCGCAGTCCTCGCGGCAGTCTATTACGTCAACGAAGGGAGGGTGACGGGCGAGGGCATCATCTATGACAAAGAACCGGGTGAGGGGGTATGCAGGGAGGCTCTAGCCAAGTGGGTCGAACTAGCCGGTGAATTGTTTGAGGTTGAACGGGAAGAAGGCAGACGCCGCGCCGGGTAGAATGCAGGCAACCGTTTTCCCCGGATCACGCCGCAACTATACGAATGAGCGAAGAGGAATCGGAGCACACTATGCCGATAAACCGCAAGCCCACGCAAGCGGAGCCCAGCCCTCGCATGCAGTATTACCTCTCGAATCTGCCGGCTCAACTACGGTCACCGGAGGATTTCGACCGTCTCAGCCGGTTAATGGGGGAATTACCTCGGGATAGCCTGAACGAGCGAATGTCTCACAAAGAGGTGCGCCTCGTGCAACGCGAGTTTGCCAAGCTGTTGAAGGCTGCGTAACGCAAGTGTCCGAGCGGACGGGGCGGGTTCCCCTCCTTGACCGCCACTTTTTTCTGTGGAAATCCCGTCGGGAAGTCGGGGGAGCTTGCACCAGGGCCATTGCGCGCGCCGGCGCTGCGGTGCTACTGTGAGTCGATCTCGGAAGAGATCAGCAGACGGCGGAAGCCATCTGACTAACTTCAAAATGGGCGGAACGCCCGGAAGGAATTCCCAGTGGTAAACCTTTCAGAATTAACCCCACTTGCAAAAGAACTTAACCAAACAACCGATGAAATCAACAGCA
>QIAR01000006.1 GCA_003225595.1 Acidobacteriota bacterium
CAATTGGAAGCAATATCGGTTCCCCACCCGAAGTCTGAATCTGTGCAGCCAGCGAATAGCTGTTGGAATTGCGTATCTGCGTGGGTCCGGGCTGAACTGTAGTGTCAACTAGCTCATCACCTGTCGCAAGCACTGCTACGCGCGGCCGCACATGGACCAGCAACTCTGACTTACCTACCGATGCCGCCACCGCAATCGCGGCTTGGTCCAGGCGAGCACCCAGAGGAACCATTAGATCGCCGCGGCGCGCTTCCGCGCCGACCGGCACAATGTTTTCTCCGCCTCTAACTCCCTTCGTGATCTGGACTCGATCTCCTTGACGCGAGGTGTACTCGACCATCACGACTGCGTCCGCGCCGGAAGGAGCAGGTGCGCCGGTCATGATGGCCGCTGCTTGGCCGGATCGAAGCTCTATCGGAATCTGTTCCCGTGCGACTCCTGCCTTAATCTCGGCAATAACGTCGAGTGTTGCCGGAAGCTGCTTTAAATCTGCCGCTCGTACCGCGTAACCATCGCGGGTGGCTCGGGGAAACGGCGGGAAGTCCCGATCTGCAGTTATCGGCTCCCCCAAAACCCGGCCGGGGGCGCGAAGTAGATCCACCTCTTCCAGGCGTTTCGATACCTCTGTGCGCGACCCGAGTAGCGCGGCATGGTCTTCCACAACGTCACGAGCTTCTTCAAAGCTAAGGATTTTCGGATTTTCAGGTGCTGCGGCCATGCAGCGATGATACGAGCAAGCAAAGAAATTTTCGATTGGCGATTTACGATGTCCCACGGCCGCGAGACACGATCTTTAACTCGCGATTAGATTCGGCAATGAGCTTGGGAAATCGTCAATTGCTTGCGAGTTCCTGCCCCAGAGCCGTTGGGTTGCTGGCATATAGCAAGGCGGTTTCCAGGTCCACCACACCGGCGTGTACTAATTTTGCGATTTCATTGTCGAAGTGCTGCATGCCCTCGGACTGCCCCGCTCTCATGACATCCAGGAGTGTCTTTCCCGGTTGCTCGCCACATTCGACGCATTCGCGGCTGCGCGCGTTGGATTTGAGGATCTCCACTGCCGGCACACGCCCGCTGCCGTCTGCCTTGGGGATCAGTCGCTGGGAAATAATGTAGCGGAATGTCTTCGCCAGCCGCTCGCGCACCGACTGCTGTTCCGCCGCTGAGAAGGAGCCCACAATCCGGTCCACAGTTTTCGAAGCGTCAACCGTATTTAGGGTAGAAAGAACCAGGTGCCCTGTCTCGGCAGCTTCCAGCACGATCTCCATGATCTCGCGATCGGGCATTTCGCCGACCAGGATCACCTTGGGAGCTTGGCGCAGAGCTGCCCGCAGCGCCAGCGCAAAATTAGGTGTATCGCTGTGCAGCTCTCGCTGGTGAATCGTGGATTTCTTATGGTTGTGCAGGAACTCGATCGGATCCTCCACGGTGATGATGTGATAGCAATGCTCACTGTTGATGTGGTCCAACAGCACCGCGAGTGTCGAGGACTTCCCGCTGGCGGTCGGTCCGGTCACCAGCACGATGCCATTCCGAACATTACCCACATCCGCTATTTGTGGAGGTAAATGCAGCGAAGCACAATCCGGAATCGTGGTGGGAATTACCCGCATGACCACAGCGCAACTGCCACGCTGGATAAACACGTTCACCCGAAAGCGCGCGAGCCCCGGCAGGCCGTAGGAAATATCGCACGATCCCTGTTCGCGAAGACTGGCGATCGCCTGCTTGTTATTGCCGATAAGTTGGGCAGCGATTCGGCGTGTGTCGTCTGCCGTGAGCGAATGCAGCCCGGAGACTTGCACCGCCAAGAGTTGTCCGTGGACTTCCACTTGCGGTGGGCGGCCTGGCGAAAAGATCAGATCGCTTACTTGCTTGGAAGCGCGCAGCATTGCTCGTAGCAAAGCGTTCGTATCCGCTGTGCCAGAGCCAGATATACCCTCGAGATCGACCGCAATCGGAGCATTGCCCGGTGCTGCCATCTTCATTTCCTCGAAGGAGCGGAGTGAACTCAGGGGAGGGAACGGCCGGATTCTTACTGTAGCGCGAGCGGGTAGTTTGACGAAGGACTGTAAGTACGTACACCTTGGTAATGGGGGAGGATTCGATTAGTAGCGCAGCCGTCTGGGCAGTTGTTCCCTCAGCAAACTCGAGGCAGGCTCTCCAGGCGTCTTGCTCGCCGCCTGTACGTGTAGACCGTGTCGCTGGCCTTTGTGGTGGGTTTCAGGTTTCGTCCCAGAATCTCTCACTCAAATATTTGTCTCCCGAGTCGCAGAGCACGGTGACGATCACGGCTTGTTCCCCCTCGCTTAGCTGCGCTGCCACTCTCAAAGATCCCACTACTGCAGCGGCAGCCGAGATTCCCACCAGCAGGCCTTCCTCGCGCGCCAGACGCTTGGCCATAGAGTGGGCGTCTTCTGTCGAGATGAAGAGATTGTCATCCGCGAGCTGGGGATCGTAGATCCCCGGAACGATGGCGCTCGCCATGTGCTTGGCGCCCTCGATGCCATGGAACGCGGAGTCGGGCTGCAACGAGATGCAACGAATGTTGGGATTCAGTTCTTTCAGGCGGCGCGTTGTGCCCACGAACGTCCCGCTCGTGCCCAGCATGGAAACAAAGTGGGACACACGACCCTCGGTCTGTTCCCAGATCTCGTTGGCGGTCCCATGGTAATGCGCACGCCAGTTGGCATTGTTGGAATATTGATCCGCATAAAAATATTTTTCGGGTTCGGCGGCAATGAGTTCCCGCGCTTTTCGTATGGCGCCATCGGAGCCTTCGCCCGGATCGGTATAGATAATATTCGCACTGTAGGCTCGCAAAATGCGTTTGCGCTCAAGGGAAACGTTGGTGGGCATGCACAACGTGACCGGAAACCCTTGCGCAGCGCCGATCATAGCGTAGGCAATCCCGGTATTGCCGCTGGTCGAATCAAGCAGAATTGTTCCACGGACGAATTTTCCGTCAGCATGCGCGTCTGCCACGATGTTTGCCGCAGCGCGGTCCTTCACCGATCCTCCCGGATTGAACCACTCTGCTTTCCCGAGAAGCTCGATGCCAGGCATATCCTCCGTCACACGCTCGAGGCGGAGTAGTGGCGTATTTCCGATACGATCCAGAAGATTTTGGCCAAGGCCGCTGGGCGTGGTATCGCTGCGCGCGCGGTTCGCATGTTTTGATGGCACCGTAACTTGAGCTATTTTGGATCGCGCCTGCGCCATAGATAAACAACTGCCTGTGACTAACGTAATGTGCCTGGATTCAAAAAAAGGCGTATTTAGTACGTGAACTTAGATGATAAAAGAAGTTCTGTGGATCCAACCAGGTTTTAAACGACGTACCTCTTTATCAGTAGCTGCATCTAAGTTGACGTAATAGAGAAGCAGGGTAAATGGCCGCCAAAGTAGAAGAACGCACTTACGAGGACGCGCTGAATTGGCTCCGCGATCACGGCTTTGACCTGATCGAAGCGCCCGGTACGCAGAACCGCGTATTTATAAAAAAATACAATTGTTCGGCTGCCATCCAGAAGAATGGCGATGATGGCGTGAAGATTTTCGCTTATCCCGGATACCTGATCGGCAGCGAAATCTCCAAGCTGGTGAACAAGGGATACCAACAATTCCTAAAGACCGCAAAGACTGAGGTGCCAGCTACTGCTGATCACCTCAAAGCTCTGCATCAATTCACGGAAGAGATGAAGGAAGCTCTTGGGCTTCCCAGCCTGTACAACGAATCGTTGGGAACGGTGAGCGAGTCATATCAATACGACCGCATCGAAGACCGCGACAAACCACAGCCCAGCCGGCCGAAGCGTCCGTGGCAAGTGGGCGAGAAGCCGATAGCCACCACAAAGAAAAGCCAGACTTAAGTTCAGATAGTTTCCCGACCCCGGCCGTCCGTCGCGAAGCGAAGCACCTTTGAATTCCTTCCTTTGCCCAAGTCCTGCATCCAGTGCGCATTCACAAGCGAATGCGCATACTCCGCTGCCATTGAGCGAGTGGTCGAATGGCGGGCCTTTGGCGTGCAAATGCCCGGAATCGAAGACCCGTGACCACGCAGCAGCCCTCGTTCCTTGCATCTGCGCTTTCGAGTGCGGTAACGTGAAATTCTGTGGAACATCCCTGCCATCGATGCGGCGCCACGGTTGAGGACGGTGTCCCCTTTTGCCGGCAATGCAGCGCTCCCCAGATTCGTGTAGCCGGATTCGAGCCGGCTCGCTCTTCATCGCCTTCCGAACTCTCCGAAGCCTCATCCCTGCCACAGCCTGATGTCCCCGGATCAGCTAATCAGGCAGCGAGAATTGAGTGGTCGCAGGCGCTGCCCGCTGCGGCCCTGGCTGGGACGGTAGCCGCGTTCGTGATGGCTATCCCCGGAGGTGGTTTCGGCCTGGGCATGGTCTCGGCGGGGGCATTTGCGGTGCTGATTTATTACCGCCGCAGCCCGCATGGCATCCTCACCGCCGGGGCAGGTGCGCGGCTGGGAGCGGTCACCGGCTTTATCGCGTCTTGCGTCCTTGGCATCCTGCTGTCGCTTGAAATGGCATTCCTTCGCTCCGGGAATCAGCTGCGTGTAGCGCTTCTGCAATCGGTTGAGCAAGCGGCCGCTCGTGCCGGCTCCGATCCACAAGCGCAACAAGTTGTGCAATTTCTCAAGTCTCCCGAAGGATTAACCCTGCTGCTCGGGCTGGGAGTCTTGGTTATGTTGCTGCTGTTTCTCCTCTGCTCGATGATCGGGGGCGCAATCAGCGCAGCCCTGCTGGGTAAGCGAGAGCGGCGATAAGTCCAGCCCACGGCTAATAGCGGCTCGATATCCGCTTACTTTGTATTGCGCCTCACAACTCCGACTTACCTGCCTTCTTGCTCGCCGGTGCTCCGCACGCGTATGATGCACCGTTCATGGCATCGAAACCCCCTCCGCGCCAGGCAAACATCCGCGAAAAGGCGCAACTGATGTCGGCTTCGGAAATCGAGCGTACCCTGGTACGTCTGGCCCACGAAATCATCGAAAGAAATGATGGAGTGGTGAACCTGGCGCTGGTCGGTATACGGCGACGCGGGGTACCGCTCGCTCAGCGCCTGGCCCACATGATCGAACGAATCGAGAAAACACCCGTACCCGTAGGCATGCTCGATATCACGCTTTACCGTGATGATCTCTCCACACTCGGCCCGAAGCCGGTCGTGCAGAAAACAGAAATCAATTTCCCAGTCACGGGCAAGAACGTCGTTCTGGTGGATGACGTTCTTTACACCGGGCGTACCACGCGGGCCGCAATGGATGCTCTGTTCCGCGAAGGACGCCCCAGCAAAGTGCAGCTCTGCGCGCTTATCGACCGTGGACACCGTGAGTTACCCATCGAGGCCAGCTTCGTCGGACGCAAGGTGCAAACCACCGGCAATGAGATCATCGAAGTCAAGCTCCGCGAACTGGACAATGCGGAAAAGGTCCTGTTGATGGAGAGGCAAGCATGAGCGGATCTTTGGGGCAGCCGTTTGCTGGCACGTTGTCCACGGCACGCTGCCGGGACGGGAAATGATCAGGGCCGCGCGCGGTTCGCTGCTCAGTATCGAACATCTGCAAGCGCCAGAAATTCTCGCTCTGTTGAAACTCGCCCGGCGCATGAACCCGCTTAAACCTCGTCCACTATTGCGCGGCAAGCGCGTGGTGCTCCTCTTCTACGAACCCTCTACCCGCACCCGGGCTTCTTTCGAAATAGCGGCCAAGTCGTTGGGCGCAATCACCACGCTTGTGCAGTCCAGCGGCTCCAGTATCGAAAAAGGCGAATCTCTGCTGGACACTGGCTACACGCTGCGCGCCATCGGAGCGGATGCGATCGTGGTCCGACACCCGTTGGCGGGTGCTCCGCACCTTTTGGCAGCGCATCTCGACATCCCAGTTATCAATGCCGGGGATGGTATGCACGAGCATCCCTCGCAGGCTCTGCTGGATGCCTGTACCATTTTGCGGCATAAGAAGACATTGAAGGGCTTGCAGGTGGCGATCATCGGGGACATTTATCACAGCCGGGTGGCGCGAAGCGCCGTCCACCTGCTGAGCAAGTTTGGCGTGAAAATCATCCTGTGTGGGCCGCCAGAGCTCTTGCCCGATGTCGCGAGCACGCTCGCGAGCGGTGTTCGTCTAACCCGCCATCTGGAAGAAGCGGTGCGCGGCACCGACGTAATCATGTTGCTTCGGGTGCAGAAAGAGCGCCTTGCCGGCTTGAAGATTCGTATTCGGGACTACATTGCGAGATACCAGATGACGCTGGCACGGCTGAAATTGGCCAAGCGCGATGCTATTGTCATGCACCCCGGCCCCATCATCCGCGGTTTGGAATTGACGGGTGAAGTCGCCGATTGTCCCCAGTCAAAGATTGTGGACGAAGTCCGCAATGGTGTGCCCACACGGATGGCAATTCTGGCGCGCGCATTAGGAAAGGCGAGGTAGGCCACAGTTAACGCGGATCACGGATTTGGGAAGGGCACGGCTTCAGTCGTGCCACATGGGAAGACTGAGGGCCTTACAAGATTTGAGAACGATGGCACAGGATAAATCCAAATCGTCTGGCAGTCTTCTGATCAAAGGCGGTCGTCTCATTGACCCTGCCGCACGCATTGACGCGCCCATGGACGTTCTGGTGCGCGGCGGCCGGGTAGCGGAAATTGCTCCGCCGAGGAAGATCCGCGGCGGCGCTGATAAAAAGTTCGACGCCCGCGACTTGATCGTCGCTCCCGGCTTCATCGACCTGCACGTGCATCTGCGTGAGCCCGGTCAGGGTCACAAAGAAACTATTGCGACCGGAACTGCCGCTGCTGCGGCCGGGGGCTTCACCTCCGTCTGCTGCATGCCCAACACTTCTCCTGTTGTCGACTCACCGGAATGGGTGGCATGGTTGCGTCAGCCTGAGCGCGGCGCTCTGGTGAACCTATTTCCGATCGCTGCTGCGACGCGCTCGAGCAAAGGCGTAGTACTCAGTGATTTCGGCGCACTCCAGCGCGCCGGAGCTGTCGCAATTACGGATGACGGCAAACCCATCCTCAATGATGATGTTATGCGCGACGCTCTTCGACACGGCGCCGAGATCAACTTGACTGTGGTGCAGCACGCCGAAGACACGCGTGCCACTGAGGGCTGCTCGATGAACGATGGCCCCACCGCATTTCGTCTCGGCCTGCGCGGTATGAAGGCGTCGGCGGAAGCCAGCATCGTCGATCGGGATGTGCAGTTAGCGCAACAATTCCCGGGCGCGCGCCTGCATGTGGCGCATCTCTCGACCGCCGACGCGCTCAAATCCGTGCGCCGCGGCAAGCGCAGCAAGGCCCGCGTCACCTGCGAGGTCACGCCCCATCACTTCACCCTGACTGACGAGGCGGTTGGCGAGTACGACAGCAACTTCAAGATGAATCCGCCATTGCGCTCGGCCTCGGATCACGAAGCCATACTCGTCGCCCTGGCCGACGGCACTGTGGACGCGATCGCAACCGATCACGCGCCGCACGCACTGCACGAAAAGCAAGTGGAGTTTGAGCGCGCCCCCTTCGGCATCACCGGACTCGAGACTGCACTCGGACTCGCCATTACTCGCCTGCACCGCCAGCAAAAAATTCCGCTCATACGCATTGTCGAACTTTTTACCTCGGGCCCGGCGCGCGTTTTCGACCTGCGCGGACGCGGCTCGCTCGCCCGCGGCAACTTTGCCGACGTTACTATCTTTGATCCTCGGAAGCGATGGACATTTGAAGCCGCCAAGTCACGCTCCAAGTCAAAGAACACACCCTTCGATGGCTGGCAGCTAACGGGAAAGGTACTGGCGACGATTGTAAGTGGCGAGGTCGTATACCGGTCGGAGTGACACCAGAGTGTTCCACGTGGAACACCGGATATATCTGCCGAAAAGTTGAGGTACATCGAATGACCACGTGCAAGTGTCAAGGCTGCGTCGTTTTCTTGTACACAAACGATTGTGCGACACTGGGAGAGTAATCCCTGCCAATCCGCCCTACAATCCAGTCAAACGCAGGGAGACTCTAACGCCAGAGCGAGAGGATCAAGCGCACTCATGAAGGTCGTCGTCGCAGAAAAGATTTCCTCCTCGGCCGTGGACTTGTTGCGAGAACCACGTTGGACCGTAATCACGGCAGAACAGTTGGATGGAAAGCTGGGTGCACATCTCGAGTCGGCCGATGCCCTCATCGTACGCTCCGCGGTCCAGGTGAACGCAACGCTGCTCGAGCACGCCCGCAAATTACGGGTGATCGGCCGCGCGGGAGTGGGCGTGGACAATATTGACCTGGATGCCGCTACCCGCAAGGGAATAGCGGTGATGAACACTCCAGGCGCAAATGCCGTAGCGGTGGCCGAGCACACACTGGGGATGATGCTGTCCATGGCACGGCACATCTGCCGCGCCGATGCGCTGATGCATGCCAGCAAATGGGAGAAGAAATCGCTGCAGGGAACGGAATTACGGGGCAAGACGCTGGGGATTGTAGGGTTGGGCCGGATCGGCATGGAAGTGGCTCATCGCTCGCGCGCTTTCGGTATGGAAATCATTGCGCACGACCCGTTCGTCTCCACAAGCGTGGCAAAGGAACAAGGCATCCGCCTGGTGAAGATCGAAGAGATCTATGCCATCGCCGATTACCTGACGCTGCACGTGGGGCTTACGCCGCAGACGACGGGTATGATCAACGCCGATTCGCTCAAAAAAATGAAACGCGGGGTGCGGCTGGTGAACTGCGCACGCGGTGAATTGGTTGAGGAAACGGCATTGGCGCACGCCCTGAAGCAGGGACACGTAGCCGCAGCCGCGCTGGACGTGTTTGCCGAGGAACCGCCGAAGAACTCGCCACTGCTGGCGATGGAGAATGTTATTCTCACCCCGCACATCGCCGGCTCAACTTACGAGGCCCAGGAAGCTGTCGGATATCAGATCGCGCTACAAGTGAAGGAATACCTGAAACATGGCGTCATTCAGAATGCGGTGAACGTGCCTTCTGTATCGCATGATGAATACGTGGAGATCCAGCCGTACATCCTGCTCGCGGAGCGGCTGGGTGCATTTCTGGCGCAGACGGCGGAAGGAACGCTGGAAGAGATCTCTTTGCGCTATAGCGGGCACATCTCTCAATGGAAAACGGAACTGGTGCGCAATGCGGCGGTGAAGGGCATTCTGAACCAGACATTGGAAGAGAAAGCCAACCTGGTGAATGCGGCTGCAATCGCTTCCTCGCGGGGGTTGCGCATCCATGAAGCTCACAAAGCAACGAGCTCGCGCGGCGGCGCGGGCAGCGTTCTCTCGATCCTGCTCAAGACAAGCAGTGAAGAGCGCTTCGTGAAAGGAGCGGTGCTGCATGGAAGCGCACCGCGGCTCCTGCACGTGGATGGCATTGATGTGGAAGCGCCGCTCGAGCGCAGCCTGATCTTCATGCGCAACCGCGATGTGCCCGGTGTCATTGGGCGCGTTGGCACAATTCTCGGCGAGCACAAGATCAACATCGCGGATTTTTCTTTAGGCCGCCGTATTGGCAATATCAAACCGGGCGCTCCGCGTGAAGCTATTGCGGTCGTGCACGTGGATGGACTGGTGCCGGAGCCGGTATTGGCTGAGCTAAGAAAGGTGCCGGCGGTGCAGGAGGCGAAGGCGATCCGTTTGTTCTAGGTCGCCGATGGAGGGCGGTAGATGTCAGTATTGGGGATTTTTCCACTGAATAGCACACGAGGACGGGTAATGTTTAGGAAAGCAGGCATCCTAGTTGCGGCGGCCTTTTTTTTAACAGCAGTGGTCGGGCTAGGCCAGGACAACCGTTGGGACTTGAACGTGAGCGCGGCGGCAGTCCTTAGCAAGAAGTCCGTTGGCAATGGCGTGGTACAAACTCCAACCAACGCCCGTGGTATCCTCGCCACGCTTCGACTCAGGTTCAGTCCGCAGAGCTCGATGGAAGTGACCTACGGTCGTACGAACAACTCTCAGAAATACACGACGTCAGCGCTTGATTACCGCATCCAGGCCAATGTCACTGAATTTAGCGGGGCATATGTTTTCAGTCCGTTTGAGACGGAGAAACTCGAGCCCTTCTTTCTTGCTGGTGCGGGAGCACTGGTGTTCAATCCTTACGATTCGTTCATCGAGTCGATCCGAGTTCCCGGGGTGGGCGTTAGGCAAACCGCAGTTGCGTTTCTGTATGGAGGGGGAGTGAATTACCACTTGCGTTGGTTGCCTTCGAGATTCGCGCTCCGCCTGCAGTATCGTGGGCTGGTGTACCAAGCGCCGGACTTCAAGGTGCGGGTCTTATTTACGGGCAGCAGGGGGCACATCGCGGAGCCTTCTGCAGGGATTGTATTTAGGTTCTAAAAACGATGCCAACGGATCTCTGGGAAGTGATTTGGAATCCTCCGTGAATCTCTGTGTCCTCTGTATTTAGTTCTCAGGTATTCAGCGCTTTCTTGCGGAGCTTGCGGCTTTCGGCCAGCAAGGCCATCGAGTGCATAAGGTTTTGCAGCGTGACGATACCTACCAGGTGCTGGTCGTCTACCACGGGAATGATGCTCAGGTTGCGGGCGGTCAGCTTGCGGAAGGCGGAGGCGAGCGATTCCTGACGTGTCGCCACTTCAAAGATCCGATTCATGACCGCCTGTACATAGCCATTTCCTTCCACTCGCAGGGCGTCCAGGATTTTCTGCTTCGAAATCACGCCTACCATATCGCTGCCGCGGATTACCGGGAAATCGTCCTGAAGTGAGTGCACTGCCTTCTCCAGCGCGTCTTCCAGCGTGTCAGCCGGGGAGAGCGTAGCGAAGTCGGTGAGCATGATGTCTTCAAGATGCACTTTTTCCAGAACTGACTGAAAGATGGCGGAGCGCTCTTCGAGCTGGGCTGCAATGAAAAGGAAGAATCCGATCAAGGTCAGCCAAGGATTGGAGAGCATGCCCACCAGCATGAACAACATCGAAAAACTCTGCCCGATAGTGACAGCGCGGCGGGTGGCGCGCACTGGATCCATACGGCGGGAGAACAGGGAGCGCAGCACGCGTCCACCATCCATGGGATATGCGGGCAGCAAGTTGAACAGGGCAAGATACAAATTCCCCCAAACCAGGCTGCGCAGCAGATGGCTGGAGTGCACGTAGGGTTTCATCCATAGCTGGACCTGAGGCGCTGCGGCTGAAAGAATGCTGATTGCGAGAAAAGCAATCACCAGGTTAACTAGGGGACCCGCCAGAGCGATACGCACGTCGCGCTTCCAAGTCAATGCTCCCGGTTTCGATTCGGCGAGCTGCCGGGAATCGTCCAACAACGTGATTCCACCAATGGGCAGCAGGATAATGGATTTGGCGGGAACGCCTGCACGCATGGCGACCATAGCGTGGCCGAGTTCATGCAGGACAACGCAACCGAAGATGATTCCTACCAATGCCAGACCGTGAGCAGCACCGGCCGTGCCGTGCGAGGCAGATTCAGTGGTCCACACGAATGCCAGCAGGCCCAAGAATGTGAGGTGGATGCGAATCTCAATGCCAAAGATCCGTCCCGCCGATATGGACCAATTCCTCATACGAACCTGTGATTCACCCTATAACGACATTCTATATATATATTAGACGCCAACAGTGACTGCACAGTTGCGGGTTGCATACTCGAAAGTACTAACGCATATGACATGAGAGTTATCGCTGGACAGTACCGAAGCCGGCCGCTGCGCTCATTGCGCGGCATAGATGTGCGGCCTACTTCCGACAAGTTACGCGAGACCCTATTTAACGTGTTGACCGCCGGGAATCAATCCGCTTTAGAAGGGACGGTCTGGTTCGACTTGTATGCCGGCACGGGGGCCGTCGGAATTGAGGCTCTGAGCCGCGGAGCCCGAATGGTTTACTTTGTCGAATCTTCTCGACAGGCGTCGGAATCAGTGCGTCAAAATCTGCGGTCGCTCGAGATTAGTACAGGAATTCGAGTCATGCAATTGGATGCGCTTACGGCATTGCACCGGCTGGAGGCCGAGAATGCGGCTGGCGATTTCTTCTTTCTCGACCCTCCCTATCGAATGCGGAAATCCTATGGTGAGACTCTGGAATTTCTGGCGCAATCTCGCCTGTTGCGACCCACAAGCATCGTGATCGCGGAACACGAGCATAGGTTCGATCCGGGCGACGTATTCGGTTCCTTACACCGTCACCGCAAGCTGGAGCAGGGAGACGCGGCACTAAGTTTCTACCGTATGTAGAAAGCAAGTGTCAAAAACTACGTGGGACGTTAGCAGACTTTCAAACTACATCAGGATCTCATGGGTGCGGCGCATGATGGGATGCTGCATCTCCTGCAGCTCGTTCTTCACCCGGTTGAGTCCATACACACACTGCTCGAAGTGTTCGGATAGGCTTGCAAACAATGGCGCCACCTTCGCATATTCGAAGTGTTCAAACTTGGAGACGATGTAATAACTCTCCTTGCCGGCTTTCATCCAGTCCACAAAATTTTCCAGCCGCTGGCGGTGCAACCGGAATTGATTAATGCTCTCTGGAAACATGCCGGTGAAGAACAGGGTGTAGTCCCCGATGTGCTTGCGTACCTGGCGCTCCCGGTCAAAAGAAGGAGCCGGGCCGAACACGGGATTGGATTCCATCAGCATCTCGCCCACATCATCCAAGGGGCGACCACCCATATTGCGGATCTTGAACAGCTGTTCTACATCGCAGAACTCGGCAAGCAGGTGGGCCACGTAGCCTACGAGCTGTGGATTGCGCAGGCCGATCTCTTCGGCGTAGTGACGTCCCACCACATCGAGAAAAAGCTGCTGCAGCGGATGCGATTCCGGAATCATTTGTTTGGGCCCGACTCCGACCTATCCCCCCGGGTTTTCATCTGCACTTGGGCCAGTTTTATCCACCTTTTATCGGAACACAAGTGACTTTCGTTACGACATGCCACATTACGTTCCTCTAGTTTACTTAGCACGTTACGTTCCGTTAGATACCTTTTACTTTAGAAGGTATAAAGACCCACAAGGTTTCCGCAGATTTCTGTTGGCAGATCAGTACGACGGCTGCTAATCGTGGTGCCTACGTGTGGTACGGTGGCCCATACCGGTTCTGCTAACAGCGCGGATGCGCCCCTTCCTACAGCACGCTGGGTGCATGTGACAATGCTCCAGATCTGGCAAGGAGGAATGGTTCATGGAACGAAAGAACATCTCTAGCGGTACGCCCTGGGAACCAATCGTCGGCTATTCTCGCGCGGTGAAAGTAGGGCCCTACGTGCACGTGGCCGGCACCACCGCCACCGGTCCGAATGGAAAGATCGTCGGAGTAGGAGATCCGTACGCCCAGGCGGTGCAGACGCTGAAAAACATCGAGGCGGCCCTCCACAAAGCGGGCGCAAGTC
>QIAR01000007.1 GCA_003225595.1 Acidobacteriota bacterium
TTAAAGAACAGCCCAGCGGCGCTCTATTGGCTTCTTCCGATCCCATCCACGTGACCAGTCGCGGCATGACCGCGCATCGTAGCCCCGCAGTCGCTGTTTATACCGGCGGCGCCCGGCTCTGGCAGAACGCCAATGTCGTCGAGGCGCCTAACATCCAATTCGATCGCGACCGGCGCTATGTCGCAGCTGAGGGAAATGGGCAGCCGGTATCTACTGTACTCGTCCAAGTCGACAAGGCCGGCAAAGCCACGCCCGTCACGATCACTGCCACGAGCCTCACGTATGCCGATAGCGAACGCAAGGTGCATTTCGCGGGTGGTGTCCTGGTCAAAGGAGCAGACATGACCATCACCGCGAAGCAGATGGATGTCCTCCTACTTACGCGCACTCAAGCTTCTACGAATCAGTCGCTTGCAGGTGAAGGACGCCTCGATAAGATTGTTGCGAATGGCAATGTCGTCATCCAACAACCCGCCCGTCGGGCCACCGGAGAGAAGCTGGTTTACAGCGCTTCAGAGGACAAGTTCGTGCTGACTGGCGGATCGCCTAGCATTTTTGATGCCGAACACGGGCAGATTACCGGTGATTCGTTGACTTTCTACAAACGCGATGATAGGGTTCTGGTGGAAGGAAGAGAGACCTCCCCAACGGTCACCCACACGCGAGTGGCAAGATAAATGCACACGCTGGCCACGGACGAAATCGGCAAATCCTACCGCGGCCGGCGAGTAGTAAACGGCGTAAGTTTGCGCGTAGAGCAGGGCGAAGTTGTTGGTTTACTTGGACCTAACGGCGCTGGTAAGACTACCTCCTTCTATGCCATCGTTGGTCTGATACCCCCCGACACAGGCCGCGTCTTAATCGATGAAGAAGACATCACTGATGTGCCAATGTACCTGCGGGCGCGCCAGTATGGCATCAGTTATCTACCCCAGGAAGCCTCCGTCTTTCGCAAGCTGACGGTTGAAGAAAACATCCTTGCAGTGCTTGAGGCGCAACCAATGTCCTGGCACGAGCGCCGCGAGAAGATGGATATGCTGATCGATCAATTGGGGCTGGAGCATATCCGCCAGAATCGCGGTTACGCTCTCTCCGGGGGCGAGCGCCGACGCGTGGAAATTGCTCGCTGCCTCTGTATCAATCCGACCTTCATCTTGCTGGATGAACCGTTTTCGGGGATCGACCCGATCGCTGTGCTCGATCTGCAGAAGATCATTAGCGATCTGAAGGCCAGTGGCATCGGTATTCTGATCACCGATCATAATGTGCGTGAGACCCTGTCTGTAACGGACCGGGCATACATCATTAACGAGGGACGAATTTTCCGCTCCGGGACGCCGGAGCAGTTGGGTAACGACCCGGAGGTGCGGCGGGTGTATTTGGGCGAGAGTTTCTCGCTGGTGTGAGAAAGCATTAACCACAAAGGACACGAAGGAACACAAAGGGAAATCGTTCGTGAAGCTTTAGTGCCCTTCGTGGTTAAGAATAGAAAGATTTCGTGGGGCTTTCATGCCCCAAGAAGATCCGAACTATGGTGTTGCTGCAACACAAGTTAAGCGTCAAACTGTCACAGCGTCAGATCCTGACCCCGGGTCTGGTGCAGATGGTCTCGGTCCTTGCCCTCAACAAGCTTGAGCTCAAGGACATGATCACCGCTGAAATGGTGGAAAATCCCGTTCTGGAAGAACTGGAAGACTCGGTTCCCCTACTCGATGAAGTAGGCCGCCGCGAGGAGGAGCGCGACCGCCCTGCCGCCGAAGAAACTCCTGTAACACCCGAGGAGAAGAAAGATCCCTTCGAAGAGATTGATTTTGGCTCTTTCTTTCAGGACTACCTCGATCCCGGCTACCGCAGCCCGGGCGAAATGGAAGATGTCGAACGCCCGTCTTTCGAAAATTTCCTTTCCAAGCCCAGCAATCTTACGGATCACCTGATGTGGCAATTGGGCGCGATCCCGGTTCGTACACAAGTGCGAGAGGCTGCCGAACTTATCATCGGCAATCTGAACGAGGATGGATACCTGATCGCAAGCGACGATGAACTGATGGGCGTAATTGCTCCCGCTCCACCCCAGGCGGACGCAGTAGCCCAAGAGATGGTGGTGAAGGAAGCCGCGGCGCTCGGACTGGCCGCAGTCGGTGAAGAGGAAAACGCTGACTCCAGCACGGCCGACTGGAACGCGCAAGTTGCCGAACTCGGTGACAATTCTGCAGCTACGGCTGCCGTACCGGCACCCGAAATCGTTGCCGAACCCGCAGCGGCACCTCAATCAACTGCCGCTCCCGTTGAGGAAGCAGTAAAGGCGGCAACTCCGTCCAGCAGACCCACTTACAAGCCTGGCTTCAACCGGGGCGACCTCGCCGAAGCTCTCGAAGTAGTGCGTCAGATGGATCCTCCAGGCGTCGCCTGCCGCGACTTGCGCGAGTGTCTGCTCTATCAATTGCGCTACCACCAGCAGCAACTCGCCCAACTCAAGAACGGCAACGGAGAGGCCACCGCCCAGGTGATCGCCGATGCAATTGCTGTGGTGGACCAGCATCTGCGCGCGCTTCAGAACAAGCAACACAAAGAGATCTCTAAAGCTATCGGCCATCCCATCGAGGCGGTGCAGCAGGCCCTCGACTACATCAGGACACTCGATCCGCGTCCCGGCCTCCGCTACAACAAAGTGCAGCCGCGCCTGATTGAACCCGACGTGGCTTTCATCAAGCATGGAGACGAATGGTTGTGCCTGATGAACGATGATGATGTTCCTCAGCTCCGCCTGAACCCGGCGTACAAGCGCTTGCTTACCCGCGACACCAACGACAAGGACACGCGCAACTACGTCAAAGAGCGCTACAAGAGCGCCATCCAGCTGATCAAGAACATCGAACAGCGCAAGCAGACGATCATGAAAGTCTGTTACTCCATCGTGGCCCGCCAGCAGGAATTCCTGGAAAAAGGAATTGATTGTCTAAAGCCCATGATGATCAAGGAGGTGGCCGAAGAAATCGGCGTACATCCGTCCACCGTCAGCCGTGCGGTGGCCAACAAGTACGCCCACACTCCACAGGGAGTATTCGAACTGCGTTACTTCTTCAGCGAGAGCGTGCAGGGGCCGGAGGGCGGTAACACTTCGTTGCTTATTCTCAAGCGCCGTGTCAAGAAGCTCATCGCGGAGGAAGATCCCACTCGGCCGTTAACCGACGAACAGATCACCCGCATCCTTCAGTCGCAGGGTATCCAGGTCACTCGCCGAACGGTAGCGAAGTATCGTGAGGACATGCGCATCCCAAGTACTCACCAGCGCAGAGTCAAGAAGTAAAAGAGTGCAGAAGTAAGAAGTCAGAGTGCAGAAGTAAAACCTCGGAGGTGAGCGGACGGAATGCAGCGCTGGTGATTCATTGAATTCTGCATTTTAACTTCTTACTTCCGACTTCCCCCAATGCAGTGCCCAATTTGTGTTAGGTACGAATCCGAGGAGGGGCGCTCATGAACGTGGAATACACCGGCAGGCAATACGAAATCGCTCCCGACATCCGCAAAGAAGTCGAAATCGGGCTAGCGAAAATCCGCAAAATCCTGGGTGATAAGTTTGAAGCCAAGGTAATTCTGGTGGTGGAGAAGCGCCGCCACAAGGCGGAAATCACTATCAGTCCGCGCAATGGCCCCATCGTCGGGCTGGCGGAGGCTGGAGACATGAAGGCCGCCGTAAACGAAGCGCTTGAGCACCTCCAAAAGCAAGCGCTGAAATACAAAACTCGTTGGCGTACAAAGAAACGTAAGGCGCACAAGAAATGGAACGGCGAGTCATCGCAGGAAGAAGTCACCGCCGCGGTGGAGGTTGCCCAATTGACCGCCGTGCCCATGGTAGTGCACAAATTTCCTGCCGTTGCGAAAACTACTGACGTTCACCTAGTGCATTCTGATGAAGCTGTTGCCAGGCATCCCATGACATTGGAGGAAGCGATCAAGGAGGCCCACTTCCGCGACCGCGACGTCTTCGTCTTCCGCGATCCGAAAGGGAGGGTGATGATCCTGCACCGCACGCGCGATGGAAAGATGGAGCTGATCGAGGCACCGTAGGGAAATCAACGAATGAAGGCACAGGCTTCCGGCCCGTGCGTGCAGTACGCAGGTCGGCAGTGCAGTTTTTCGGGGCACGCTCACGCGTGCCCCTTTTGCTCCGGTGGAGTCGCGGTGTCCTGCTCTCGCCCTCCTGACCGGGTGCTGTTCTACCTCCGGCGTGGAACGAGTGGCACTTGGCTAAACAAGGCAGCAACTTCTTCCCATGGACGCCAGAGCAAACGTATCGGCTGCGCGGGGCATTTTTGGCCAGCTTTGTCCCAGGTGCCGCGCGGGGCGCATCTTTCGCTCTTCAATCTTCCGCGGTTTTCCCAAAATGCACGAGTGCTGCCCGGTCTGCGGTCTGAAGTTTGAGCGGGAAGAGGGCTATTTCCTCGGAGCCATGTATATCAGCTACGGCCTGGCGCTCATCGCCATCACTGTAGTGGCAGGCCTACTGTGGGCCTTCACCAGGTGGTCGATTGAGAAAACTGTCGTGCGCAGCGTTCTATTATTCGTGCCACTGGCTCCAACGCTTACACTCTTCTCGCGCGTACTCTGGATTTATCTCGACCGGTCAATTGATCCAGAATAATGTTTTCACCCCTGATGAGGAGAATAGTTTTATGCTCTGCCAGCGCGTAATTGCGTTTTCCATGCTGCTGTTCAGTACGACTTTGTCCTGGTCCCAAGCAAAACTTTCTACTCATTGGGAGGAGCTGACCGCGAGCGACTTCCGCGAAGGCATACGCCGGTCGCAAGGCACGTGTCTGCTGCCCTTTGGGATCCTTGAAAAGCATGGCCCGCACCTGCCACTAGGCACCGATCTTCTGGACGTGCGTTATGCCGCACTGCATGCCGCCGACCAGGAGTACGCGGTGGTGTTTCCCGAGTACTACTTCGGGCAGATTTTCGAAGCCAAACACGAACCTGGCACCGTCGCCTACAGCACGCAGTTGCAACTCGCGCTCTTGCAGGAGACTACCGACGAGATGGCCCGCAACGGCTGCAAGAAGGTCCTTATCGTGAACGGGCACGGCGGGAACGAGCATCTTCTCCCCTTTTTCGCCCAGTCTCAGTTGGAGAGGCCGCGCGACTATGTGGTCTATGTTTTGGGGTCGGTCGAACCACCGCCCGGCGGACCGCCCCACAAGAGCACCGCCATAAATTGGCATGCGGGTGAGTCGGAAACATCCCATATGATGATTTCCCGTCCGGATCTCGTCCACATCGACCGAGCATCAGACGAGTCCGGCGCTGACCAGAAACGGCTAAATCTGCCTGAGAATGTCTATACTGGAATCTGGTGGTACGCCCGGTTCCCTTATCACTATTCCGGCGAAGGTGCACTGGCAACCCATGAACTGGGCGAGTACGACATGAAGGCTTGGGTTAGCGGAATCGTGAATGCCATCCGCGCCGTCAAAGCCGACCAGAATAGCCTGAAGCTTCAGAACCAGTTCTACGAGAAGAGCAAGCGTCCGCTGGATACACAGCCGTAATTGCCGATGAACTGTTACCGCTCAGGCTTCGCGGCTTCTTGTCTATTGGGCCGCGGCTTGTAGGCCGAGGAACCGTGGCTCGGAGCTTTTCAGCAGAGGGCCGCAAAAGTCGCCTTTGCGACTTTAGCATGCTGAAAACTGCTGGAGAAGAAAAAGGGGCACGTACCGCATGCCCCTTCCGTGGCTCTGTCCAACTTAGCGTCTTACTTCGAGTTCGTTCAATACCTGCTGCACATTCTTCGTTGGGTGCCGCGCTGAGCCTCATTGTGGTTCGGTCTTATCTTCTATTTTCTGGGCCCCCTGACGCGTTTTCTTGGCCGTCTTGTGAGTGGCCTTTCGTGTTCCCTTTTTCACCTTGCGCCCGGTTTTCTTGATGGCACGCTTGGTGGAGCTCCCAGCCTCTTTGACGTCGCTCTTTGCTCCCTGGTCAGGTTGATTCGACTGGGCGAAAACATTTCCTGCAAAAGCGAAGAGGAGCGCAAGAACGCACACTCCGCGCACAAAAAACTTCATGGCTACACCTCACACTGCGTGCTACGTCCGCTCAGCAAATTAATGATCAGAACCACCACCGCAATCACCAGCAGCAGGTGGACCAGGCTTCCGGCTACGTGGAAACTGAAACCCAATAGCCACAGGATCAGCAGAATCACAAAAATCGTCCAAAGCATAGTTGGTCATCTCCAGTTCGCAAACGCCCCTGCAAACGTGCAAAGGTGAAGCTTAGTCTAGGGTTCGTGCAGGTCTACTTCCATCGGGTTGTTGCTGTACTGGAGCGCGAGGTAGAAAGTTTCTGAGCCGGGTTCTACAGGCACCTAAGAAAGCAATTAAGGGTATGCCCGTAGAATGGATCGCAATTTGAACCATCTCAGATCAACAGAACTGGGCTGACTAATGACTAATGACTACCGACCACCGACTAACGACCGCCGCCCAACTCGTGATACAAGTTTCTGTAATCTTGATCCACGTGTCGGGCACCTCTAATCTCGTCCCCAATGGCGTTGCCGGAGCGCCGTGCTGAGGGCGATCTTTATTGCACTCTCAGAGAGCCGCTGGCTGCGCGGAGTCGCCGAGCGCTCCGCGATTGGTCAGCGCATGTCGGGTCGCTTCGTAGCTGGCACACAAGTCGAGGAGGTGCTCCGAGCGACAGAGGCGGTCAATCGCAGAGGCGCTAGTGTCTCCATCGACAACCTGGGCGAGAACGTGGCCAATATCGAAGAGGCGCGCTCCAGCGCCGCCCTTTACCACCAACTCCTCGATGCCATCGCTGAACGCAAGCTGAACGCGAATATTAGCCTCAAGCTCACCCACATGGGTCTCGATGTTGACGAAAATCTCGCCCGCGAACTTGTGACTGGCCTGGTGGCGAAGGCCGCGACCATGGTGCCGCGGAATTTTGCTCGCGTGGATATGGAGGGCTCTGCCTACACGCAGCGCACGCTTGACTTCGTCCACGAGTTGCACCGCTTGCCCGGCAATCAGGGTTGCGTTGGCGCGGTGATCCAGGCTTACATGCGGCGGGCGGAAAGCGACGTTCAAAAGCTTCTCGCTGACAGCATCCGCATTCGCCTCTGCAAGGGCGCATACAAGGAGCCGCCGGAGATTGCGTTTCAGAAAAAGTCTGAGGTCGACGCCAATTATGTCAAGCTGATGAAGACTTTAATGAAGAGCAGCATCTATCACGGCCTGGCAACACATGATGAGAAAATTATCACCGAAGCAAAGAGCTTCGCGGCGCGTGAGGGCATTCCTCGGGAAGCATTTGAATTCCAGATGCTCTACGGTATCCGTCGGGATCTGCAGCATAGCCTCGTGCGTGACGGTTGGCGCATGCGCGTCTACATTCCATTCGGCACGGAGTGGTATCCATATCTGATGCGTCGTCTGGCGGAGCGTCCAGCGAATGTGTTGTTCGTTGTTAGAAACCTGTTCCGTGCGTAGGATTTCTTTGCTGCAGTTTCACGCAGATCAGGGCAGATAAATCGCGAACAGTTGGGTTAGAGACGCAGTTTGCTGCCCCTCGGTTTCATGTACCTCCAACGCTGGTGTTATCCCAAGGGACCTTCAGTTCCGAAGAGCCTGCAGCGAAGTCGAAGAGATCTTGGGTGTAGGCCACAGAACTCCGCGTCCTCCGCGAACCTTCTGCGCTCTCTGCGGTAAACACTTTAAAGCACAGAGTCCACCGAGGAATGCAGCCGAGGACGCTCAAGAAGGCGCAGCAAGCCGGTCTCTAATTCTTGAAAAGCAAGGCCGAAAGCCTCGTCCAGCCCACTTTCTGCTAACATTAAAATGTGGGCAATACGGACCAAACCGAACTGAGGGAATTATTCGCTGCACTCGTCGGTGCGGAGGTGGAGGATGAACGGATTGATCTGGTTCGCGCCGCCCTAATTATAGCTCGCACCGAGTATCCCGATCTCTATCTTGAAGCTTACGTCAATCGTGTCGACGAACTGGCCCGCCGCGTCGCCGCTCATATCAGCGATGTCGACGATATCCCTAAGACCATTGCCGCCATTAACCAGGTGCTCTTCAACGAACTAGGTCTCCGCGGGAATCGCGAGGACTATTACGATCCATGTAATTCGTTTCTCAACGATGTTCTGGATCGCGGCGTAGGTATCCCCATCACGCTGGCATTGATCTACATGGAAGTCGCGCGCCGCATCAACCTCCCGCTAGTCGGTGTCGGCATGCCCGGACACTTTCTGCTCAAGCACTACGACATTGACGGGCGCGAAACGCTAATCGATTGCTTCAATGGCGGCGATATTCTGAACCCGCAGGACTGCCAGCGCCGGCTCGACGAAATCTACTCCGGCCACCTGACGCTGCGTCCCGAGTTTCTCTTGGCGGTGAGCCGCCGGCAAATGCTCACCCGCATGCTCAACAACTTGAAGACGATCTATCTCTCGGCGCGGAATTTCAGGAAAGCTCTGCCCATCGTGGATTTAGTGCTGGTGATTTATCCGCGCTCACCAGAAGATGTGAAGCAGCGCGCGCTGCTGCGCTACAGCCTCCACCAGCCCAAAGGCGCTATGGAAGATCTGGAGGAGTATCTGAAAATGTCGCCCGACGCCTCCGACGCTGACGAAATCCGCCAGACCGCCCTGTCCATCCGAAGGATGCTTGCGTTGATGAATTAATGCCAGGTTGCAGGTCACAGGTGTCAGATCTCCGGCGCCAATGGGCGGCGGGACGCAGAATCCCTTCCGCAAATTCTTATCTCTTGCCGCATGGTTCCCTTGAGGTGGACGGGATTCCGATCAGGTTTTTCGTTGACTCCCGAAGGTTGCGAGCGACGAGCCGCGTCTATCCTACTCTTCCGGCGGTTCGCTCTGCCCACCCTCCGGGGACGCCAACGGCAGCCTCGATATTCCGGTTAGCAAATCGCGCTCCTTTGGCGAGAACATGCTCTTGAAGCGTTCGGACTCGAGCACCTGCTGACGCTGTTCTGGTGGCATTTGGCGCAGACCGCGGATGGCAGTCTGCATCATCCGGCGGCGCTCCGGCGGCAAGTCTTTGATCTGCGAATAGAGTTGACGTGCCTGTTGTTTCTGCTCGGGAGTGAGGTGCTCCCAGGTCTCCATGCGATTGAGAATGCGGTCCTGCTGCTGCGGGGGCAGGCTGCTGAAATGCTGTAGCCGCTGCCGCAACTGCTGCTGCCGCTCAGGCGCAAGCCGTTTAAACTGAGGGTCATTCTCGAGGGCATTGGCCTGCTGACCGGCAGGAAGATCTTTGTAACGCCGTAGCCAGTCACCGGCATGGTGCTGCGGTTGTTTTGCTTCTCGCTGTTCTTGGCGCTGTTCCTTGCGTGGCCCTTGTTCGGCTTTCCGATTCGGAGCTTGCCGGCTTCCCTGCGCCAGGCAGGGTATAGGTCCCGCAGTCGCCAGCGCCAGACCCGCCATCGCCAGCGCCTCGATTAATTTCAACTTCACTGCTTACCTCGTCTCCCCGGGTTGGACCCTTAGTTCTCAGTTTTGAGTGAAAGCTCGCGAACTCGAAACTGAGAATTTATTGCATGTCAGCTTGTTTTCGTATCAGGGTATCGCTTCAGCCTTACCGCAACCGGTCTGCAATAAAACTAGCTTTAGCCGCTCAGGTAAGGACGCCGAATTCTAAACAACCAACCTATTTAATTTCACTGTCACCATCACGGATTCGCGGTCACATCCTGCTGCACTTCCAAGTCGTCCAGCACATCAAAATCAGCGTACAGTTCGTGATTCTTATCGAGCGCCTGTAGATCGCCCACTGCGGTGCCTGGTTCGAGCTTTTCAAGCGCCACGGGTCTCACGGGCGGAACCTTGCTGCGATCGCCGCGAAATAAGCCCACGCCCACCGCAATCATCATCGAAAGTGCCAATGCTAAAGCGGGTATGCGAATTCGGTGCAACCAGCCCGCCCGCAATTGCGCGGCTTCCTCCCGCAAACGCGCCTGCAGGCGCACGTCAAAATACGGCGAAGGCTCTAGAGCCTGCCACTCATCAAGCAGCGCCATTGTCTTCCGGATGTCCTCCAGCTTGCCCGCGCAGGCCGGGCAGGCACGGATGTGCTCCTGCGTTTCGGGCGTAACCGCGTTCAGTCCGGCGGCCAAGTCCGGCAACAGTTCGCGAATCTGGTTGCACTTCATAAGCATGACCTCTAGATAAAGTCTTTCAGTTGCTGGCGCAGCGTCTCGTACGCACGGAACAGCAGCGATTTGGTAGCCGATTCACTTAGCTTCAATACATCGGCAATCTGGCGATAATCCATCTGCTGGTACTTGTGCATGATGACAGCCATCCTTTGCCGCTCCGGCAGTGCCTGTACCTTATTACGAATCGCTGCCAGCCGCTCCCGCCGTACCAGCGCTTCCTCGGCGGTCAAGGAGCCATCGGCCACGTCCATGGTCGTGCCGGTCTCTGTATTCGGCTCATCGAGGCTGACCATGTTCTCCGGACGCTCTTGGCGGGTATCGCGTGCGTGATTCATCGCCAGATTGGTCGCAACGCGATACAGCCAGGTTGTGAACTTGGCGCTAGCTTCGTAACTCGAGCGCGAGCGGTAGACCCGTAGGAACACCTCTTGCGCAAGATCCTCAGAGACCGCCGCGTTGTGCGACATGCGGTACATGAAGTTCACCATCGCCCGACGATACTTCTGCACCAGGTACTCGAAAGCCGACTCGTCGCCTACCTTCACCCGCAACATGACTTCGGCGTCGGTCAGCCCTTCGGCAAGTCCAGGTAAGGGGGTAGCGGTTTCTGCTTGGGCCTGGGACGCGATAGAAGTCATCGCGAGGACTCCCCTGTCCATGGCAACACTGCTCACACTGGTGTTAACCCGCGCCCGTGCAGAAAGTTGCGCTTCCGTTCCGTCCGGAATGATGCCGCGATCACTTGGCGCAGAACCCGCGGCAGACGATTTATCAGGTACCCTGTCGCTCGACATCAGTGAAAACCCGTAAGCAGCGGAACTCACAGACAGCCCGCCCCGCCACACCCAGTGGGTTAAGGCTATCACGTAGGCAGGCCATGGAAAACTGTTCGTTTGCTATAATATACGAACCGCAATGGGCGCTTAACTCAGCGGTAGAGTGCCATCTTCACACGGTGGAAGTCGTAGGTTCGAATCCTACAGCGCCCACCATAAGTTACGAGCATTTGGCCGCTCTGGCTCCCGATTCGGCTCCCGATTCCAAGGAATTGCCGGATCGGACGAGCTTCTCCAGCACTACCCCTTGGGCTTCCAGTTTGTCAGCCTTAAACCGTGGGTGCGCCAGCATATTCAGGTTTGTCCAGCGCAGCATAGCTCTCACGATCTGCGGGTTCTCGCCATTGGCCATCAGCCAGCTAGTCAGGGAGTGCCTGAAGGTGTGAAACCCAAATCGCTTCACGAACTCGCCGTCCATGCAAGCACTGCCCTCCCTGATCTCGATCACCCGGTGCGTACCGCTGCTGGCCGCAGATAGCTCTCGACCACCATCGACCCGCAGCGGGGTTTTCGCCCGCAGAGCTTGGCACTCGCGAACACGAAATCGGAGTCTTGCGCATATGCTGATTCCGAACGCCAATCCTTGAGCAGTTGCGCAAGGATCGCATGCATCGTGACGCTGGACTTCGAGAGCTTCGTTTTTGCACCTTGCTGGATTTCGTTGTGGACATACGTTTGCCTGATCCGGATTTCGGAACGATCCCAAAGAATGTCCCGCCATCTCAGACCGAGCAACTCGCTGGCTCTCATTCCAGTAACCGCGACAAGCACGACCATCGTGTACTCGGGCTGCTTGAGTTGCTCTAGCACCTTTAGCGTCTGCTGCGGTGTCAACGCGACAGCCTCATACTCGGACGGGCATGAAATCCCTGTGACGTAGTGCACTGGATTGTGCTGCTCGCGAGCGGGAGCAGCCCCTCGGATTGCGCGAACGTGTACACGGTCCCCATTACGGTTTTGTATTTGTCACGCGTGCCGGGTTCAACGGAAAGTGACTTGAGCCAACTCTTTATCTGTTTGGGTTTGATCCTCACGGCGACCTGAGTACCCCAACGTGGAACCAGCACGTCATTCACAATTTGCACGTAAAGCTGCAGTATTAACCAATGCGCTTCGCCTTGCGCGGGAGCATCCGTTAGCATCATGTCCTCATTCAGACCTCGTGAACAAACATAGGGACATGTTCGCCAGTCTCAGCCTGCTCTGGTCCGTCAGGCACTCTCGATTCTGGCACCGCCAGCACCGGGGTAATGCCGTCCGGATAGCCGATGTCGAACAGCATGCCTTCCGAAACTATGCCTGCCATTTTGTGAGGCGGAAGGTTCACGACGAATAGCGCTTGCTTGCCTTCGATCTCCCGTGGATTAGAACGCTCGCGTTTCATCCCAGCCACCACCGTTCGCTTGTGATCCCCGAAATTCACTCGAAGCGCGACCAGCTTCTCCGAATTAACAACATCGCTCACGGCCTCGATTGTGCCAACTCTAATGTCGATTTGATTCAGAACTTCAGGCGAGATCGTAGGCTTCACCTGCGCGGTCGTCATGCGGGAATTCTACTCGCGAGCATTCTAGGAACGCTGGGGGACGAGGCCGAATCGTTAGCCGACCGCAGTTGCTGCTAAACTCACTCGGTGCGCTGTCGCGAGGAGGCGGACAGATGGTCAAGGTCAGCGTAATGTATCCGAACCACGAAGGCACGAAGTT
>QIAR01000008.1 GCA_003225595.1 Acidobacteriota bacterium
TCTCTCTCTCCTGTCGCTGTAGCTTCTAGCTTGGTTTCCGCGGCGCCAGCGCTCTGCATTACGTCGGCTCCAACACTCGCAGCCGCAGCAATGGCGTTGGAGGGCGACAGAGTCTGCAGCGCCGCGAGGATTTCGGCATCATCATCAACTACTGCGGTTGTGAGTGCAGGAATCTCCGGTGCGGGGGCCGCGGCAAGTGGCGCCGCCTCGTAGTGTTCTGTCGCCACAACCTCGGCCAGGGTAATCTCAGCAGCGCTAATTTCTGCTGAGGGTTCAAACTGTGCTTGCGATGCACCGGCAAAGGTCGCTGGCGGGAGTTCCTCCGCTGCACCTGCTTCTGTCGCGACTGGTTCTGCCATCGCAACTGGTTCTTGTATTGCGATCGGCTCTTCCAAGAGTACAGGCGCTGTAGAAACTGGTTTAGTAGCAGGTTGCGATTCCACCTCAGCAGCCTGTGGGAGAGCCGATTTTGGCCCTAAAGCGTCGACGCTTTCATTGCCCAAAGAAGAACCAGGCGTCTCCTCCGCGCCGCTGACTTGTGCCGCAGCCGCGGTAATGGCCGCAATCTCCTGCGGGGTGATGTCCCGTGGCAAATCGGCTGGCTGGGGACGCTCAAAACGCCCAGGGGTTTCAACCTTTTTGGGCGGGTCCCTCCGAAAGAGGTCGCGAATGCCTCTTCTCTTCGGAGTTGCAACTTCGGGCTCAGGCTCCGGCTCTTGCGGTTTTGGGGTAGCGGCTGGAAATTTTAGGCGCTCCTTCCACCCAGACTCTGCATCCCCAAACCGCTCGCCGGTCTCGGATTGGTTGAACTCTTCGACCGCGGCAATGGCTTTGGCGAAACGGCCAGGCTTGTAGGATTCTGCCTGGGGAACAATTTTGTCTTCGAGTTTAGTCAATGCGGCTAGAAGTTCGCTGGCTTCGAAAGGCTTGACGATGTATGCATCGGCCCGCACCTTACGTGCTTCCTCGGGCCTGAAAGGCTCCAGTTTCCCCACCGTCAGTAGAACCGGGATGCGAGCCGTCTCGCGGTTTTCCTTGAGCCGCTGGCAGACCTCCAGGCCGGTGTAGCCCGGCATGTAGACGTCCAGGACAATGAGATCTGGCTTGTGCTCGGCAATCTTCTTCAAGGCCGCCGAGCCATTATTGACAGTGATCACCTCATAGCCGGCATCGCTAAGGATCTTCCGGCCCATGTTCTGGGCGGTTACGCTGTCGTCGGCGAGCAGTATTTTTCGCGCCAAGGAGATGTCCTTTGGTGGGGGAGAGATGAGCCGAAATTAACGTGTCTCAAGCTCTAAGTCAATGATCAGAAGGGAATAAGCAGGTTACCAGTGGACAGTAACCAGTAGAATGCATAATCCGGGAGGGACAGGCCCCTTCGGACTAGTAGTCGCTCCCCATGATTGCTATCCGAAATGACCTCTCGGGGCCTCTGGTCTGCCCCTATCTAGAAGGGAACGATCTTCCGCAGGCCCTTCTTTTTCTTGTGCTTGCTTGAAGCGATCGTTTTGTCTATGTCATCGTTGGCATTCTTTTGCTGGCTGCTGGAGGTCGTATCGGCGGAATTGCTGTCCGCACGACCCGCCGCGGGTTGGGCTGGCTGCGAATCGCCGTTCTGGATTTCATTTACCTGCGATGGAGGCGGCAAGATCTGGCTGCCACCCGGGGATGCGTTTGGCTTGAGTTCGTTCGGATCCTGCGGGACGTTCGGCTTGAGTTCTCCCGCTGCCGGGCTCGCCGGATCGCTGGATGCAGCCGGAGCAGCAGAATTGTTGGTTGGGGTCGGAGTGGCGGAGTTGTCAGGCTGTGCGGCAGTGGCACCGGCCGACGAACTCCCAGTCGATGAGTTGTCCGCAGGAGCGGGAATCGCAGAGCTGTCCGCTGGTGGCGCATCAGAACGCGGTGCAGCCTCATTGGGCGGAGGCGCCCCCTTTCCCACGGTCTCCACTGAAACGGCATTCTTGTCGGAGCCAGGAGCGGCCGGTCCCATCATGGCGCGCGTGGCCTGTTGGACGACCTCCGTTGCGCTCACCGGCTTGGGATCTACAAGCGTCGGGTCGCCGACCTTGGTTGCTTGCGCCACATCGGGGTGCTTCTGGAAATTCCCCATCAAGCGGCCGAACATGCCGGTTTCCTGGCGACTTTGGAGTTCCTTAATGTTCTGCTCAACCGCGGCTTTGGTAGGTCTGGGGGCAGGACGATGCAGAGCCGCCAGCCGACTCTTGGCATCGTCTGCGCGGTCCATCACCGGATAGCGTGTGAGAATACGCGAGTAGGCATCCGCCCCGCCATTGGTGAAGTCTTGAATCATGCGGGCTTTGGCGGTTTCATCTAGCTTCCGCGCCCTCAGCATGGCGATCTCGCCCTCATAGGATTGACCCAGAAGATAAAGCGCCTCATCTACCCGGCTGTAGAGCGGATAGCGATCCACGATGGTGCGCAGGCGCGCGATTGCCGCGGGATAAGACTGCCGCAGGTAATAGAAGCGTCCTATGCGGAACTCCCGCTCCGCTAATACTTCTTGTACCTCCAGCAATCGCTGCTTGGCTTCCGGCACCAGCTTGCTGTCCGGGAACTGCATTATCAGCTGCCGGTATTCTTGTTCCGCGCGCATGCCATGGGTGAAGTCGCGATCCGGCTTTTCCATCTGCTGATAATGGATGTTGGCGAGCTTGAGCTGTGCCTCGGCCGCCTCCGGCATGTTGGGGAAGAAGGTTTCAAAATCCTTGTACTCGATTTCGGCCTGGGTCAGCGCGGTCGAACCGCCCTCGGCGTACCAGGAATCAGCCACCGCCAGCTTGGCGCGCGCAATGTATTCCGAATCCGGATAGGTGTTGATCAAGGTCTGCAGCGTCATTCGCGCGACTTCGAAGCGGTTGTGCTTCATCGCGTCCATGGCCCGGTCAAACAATACCTTGTCGGGCTGCTTGGAGCCGAGGTTCGCCAGCGGGTTCTGAACCTTCTTGTTGGTGCAGGCCGCGGTAAGTAGCAGCAGGCCCAGGAGTACGATAACCGGAATACGACGTAACATGAAAACCTCAGGAAAAGAATAATGTTTTTGTGTTCCTCTGTGCTCTCTGTGTCCTTCCTCTGTGCTCCTCCGTGTCCTCTGTGGTTGTAAACTACCGTCCAGGCCGACTGTGCGATTCGGCTACACCTTCTGCAGGGTAGCCTCGATCGCGGTCTTCAACAATTTCTGCGCATTTACCTTTGGATCACCCTGCCCGAACACTGCGTTGCCTGCAACCAGAATTTCCGCTCCGGCCCGTACCACCTCTGCCACGGTATTCAATCCGATGCCACCGTCAACTTCGATGCGGTAGTTCAGGCCACGCACGGCGCGTATCTCGGCCAGGCGGCGGATCTTATGTACCGCTCCGGGAATGAATTTTTGCCCTCCAAACCCGGGGTTCACCGACATCACCAGAACGTAGTCCACTATATCGAGAACTTCACTCAGGGTCTCGACCGGGGTCGCGGGGTTGATCACAACCCCAGCAATCGCCCCCAGGCTACGAATATGTTGTAGAGTTCGGTTCAAATGGCGGCATGCTTCCTGATGGACTGAAATCCAGTCTGCGCCGGCGTCCACGAAATCCGTAATGTATTGGTCTGGATTGGCGATCATCAGGTGGCAGTCGAGCGGCAACTGGGTAGCCTTGCGCAGCGATTTCACGACGGGCGGGCCAATGGTGATGTTCGGCACGAAATGCCCGTCCATAATGTCTACATGGACCAGGGTTCCGCCGCCTTCGGTGGCACTACGAATCTGGTCCGCCAGATGGGCGAAATCCGCCGACAAAATCGAAGGTGCGAGTTCGATCAAACCTGGGTTCTCGCGCAAGGGATATTTGTGAAATTCTATCATGCAGTGATGGTGGAGGGACGGGGCACGGTCGCCTTTGCTTACGTGCGGGCCGCGGTTCGGAGACGCTCGGCTTCTTAGCTAAAGCGCGAAGCCCGGTTACTCCAATTTTGTGTATTCCGCTTTGGCTTCCTTCAGGATGGGGATATTAGGGTCGGCATCTTTCCAGAGGGCAAAGAAGTCCTGGTAAGCGGTGCGGGCCGCAGCCGCGTCGCCTGACAAAGCGCGCGCTCGCCCCAGCTGCAGATGGGACAGGGCGCATGCGGGTGAGGTCTGGCATACCCCGCGATGATCCAGGATTTTTTGGAACTCGGCTGCCGCGTCCTTCCCCTGGCGTGCCTTCAGGTAAGCTTGGCCGCGAACGTAACTGGGCGCCAGGCGTGAAGCGAAGCCAGTCTCATAAGGAAATGCCACCTGGAGCAGTTCGATCGCTTTGCCGGGATTGCCGTGGTTGATCTCAATCTCTCCGCGGATCATCGGCACCCAAACGTCGTTGACCAAAGTATTGTTGGGGAAACGTCTGCCCAACTCATCCGCGATCGCTGTCGCCTGGCGTGCGTCGCCTGCCATGGCTTGTGCGAGGCCGGCAAAAAACAGTGTTGCTTGGCTTCGATCCAGAGCGAGCGCCGCCAGCACTCCGGCACGTACCTGTGTATCATTCCCAACCAGGGCTTCCGTCGTCGCCTGCCGTGCCGTAATGCCTGCCGCATTCTCTTCAAACTTTCCTCGCCGCGCCGACTCAATTGCCTGTTGGTAAGTTTCTCGGGCTTTCTGTAGCTTGCCCGAAAAGGCGGCAGCTTCCGAGACCGTTTCCAGCATCTCGAATTCGTTCGTCTTGCCTTTTGCCCAGTCCGCCTCACGCTGCATCCCCGAGGTGTCGCTTTCCAGAAAAGCCAGGACGTAGAGGTCCCGGTGATCACCCATGCCATCCAGCTTGAGTGCCAGTTGCTTTTCGCGGACCGCCTTGGCCTCAGCAAAGCGGTTAAGGCCGAAGTACGAACCTCCCAAGACCCCATAGCTGAAAGCGCTATTCGGGTCCAGGCGCATGGTCTCCTGAGCTTCCGCGAGCCCCTGGTCAAATTTACCAAGATAGCCGTTATAGCCAACCGCGAGATTATTGCTCGGGATTGAATCGCGTGGATAGGTCCGCTTCCACAATTGATACGCTTCTATCGCCTTATCCCACTCCCCAGTAACGTTCTCGTAGTAGTGGGTTGAAATATAGAGCTTTTCCGGTTCGCTGGCACGTTCTCGCCGTTCGAAGGCCTGTTTCGTGTTTTCGATCCCAAGGGCACTCTGGCCGGTATTGGTATATACCTGCCCCAGGCGCGCGTAGGCCACGGCGAAATTGGGATCCAGTTCGAGAGCATGTTTATAGAAAGGGATGGCAGTGTACTCGGACCCTTTATCCCGTTCCGCCTCGCCCAAACTGAAAGCCTTGAGCGCCTCCAGTGAAGAAGTAGTCGCTTCGATGGGGGCGTCGAACTTCTTGATTGAAGCCAGCGACTCGCCAAGCTTGCCGCGCAAGCTCGAGGCTGCCTTGCCGACCGCGCCCAGCACCTGCTCCTTCTTGTCCACCTCGACTTGCTCTCGCGCCAGGGTGTCTCCAGTCTGGCAATTGACTGCATCGACGCCCACCACGTACTGGCTACCTAGGGTGGCAATAGAACCGTTCAGGACGGCCTTGATGCTCTCACGCTGGCAGATCTGACGGGCCAGATCTGGTGTCAGCCGCTCATCGGAGGACCGCCCCATGTAACGCAGGGTGTCCCTCACGCGCTCCTGGGGAAAGATGTTCAGAAACGGGGACTGTTCCAGTTGCACCGCCAGCGCCTGCTTCAGCGTGCCTTCAAAGACCGGGTCGCCCGTGGTGTTCACGAAGTCGGAGAGCAGAATGGAGTCCTTTCCCGTCAGTGCATGCGGTCGCCGCGTGTAGAAAAAGCCGGCTACGGCGGCCAAAGCTATCACTACAACGCCACCCACGATGTACCACCGCTTTGAGCTCCGTAGAGCTGCAACCGTTGTACTGGAACTGGGAGCCGCTATCGGCACCGCTGGTTGCACCGCTGGAGCAGACGGCGCCACAGCAACTGCCGATCCTGCTTGTCCGGCGGCAGACGCTGTCGTCGCGGGGGTCGCGGCACCCACCGCCGAGGTCTTCCCCGAATCAATCTCCCGTTTCAACCGCTTCAGGTCAGCGCGCATCTCGGACGCTACCTGATAACGCAAGTCGCGGTCCTTTTCCAAGGCCTTGTTGATGATCCTCTCTAACTCCGCGGGCAGATTTGGATTCAGCCGCACTGGCTCGGTCGGCGCGCGGTTCAGGATGGCATCGAAAATGACAGCCGATGTGTTACCGGTGAACGGCTGCCTACCCGTCGCCATTTCGTAGAGCACTGCGCCGAAAGAGAAGAGGTCTGTCCGCGCGTCCAGTTCTTCGCCCCGTGCCTGCTCGGGCGACATGTAGGCCACCGTGCCTACGGTGCTGCCTGGACTCGTAAGGTTGGCCTCATCCACGATTGCTGTAGCCAAAGACGCGCCCGCGCGTTCTAATTGCGCCGGCGTTCGCATGGCCAGTTTGGCCAGACCAAAGTCGAGGATCTTGGCCTGGCCGCGCTTGCTGAGAAACAGGTTCGCCGGTTTCAGGTCGCGATGGACGATCCCCGCCGTGTGCGCCACGTCCAATGCATCGGCAATTTGGGTTGCGATTTCCAACAGGCGCTCGACCGGCATCGGCTTGCTTTCGATGCGGTATTTGAGCGTTGTACCCTCGAGGTACTCCATCACGATGAAGTGAAGCCCCTGGTCATCACCGATGTCATAAATCGTGCAGATATTTGGATGATTCAATGCGGACGCCGCGCGGGCTTCGCGCTGAAAGCGCTCGCGAGCTTGCGGATCCTGGGCCAGATCTTCTGGCAGGAACTTGAGGGCCACACGTCGGCCCAGGCGGAGGTCTTCAGCCTCGTACACGACTCCCATGCCACCGCCGCCCAGCTTGCTCAGAATGCGGTAATGGGAGATGGTTTGGCCCAGCATGGCGCGTTCACGGTCGGACGGCTATGTTAGGCTGTGGCCACTCGCAAGTCAATTCAGGTGCGGATGAATGGTGCAGATGAAACGACTGGCCCACTCGCGATGATTCCCATGCCGCCGCCCCAAACATGCCGGTGCGCTGCGATTGGTGGGTTGGGTTGAAGCCGCGTCTTGGGGCAGCATAAGATCGTCTTTCTTGACTTAGGCTTCAGCTGCTGAGATCCGAAAAGCGGCCTTCAGCACGCCTATCGGCTGTTTGATTTGAGATCTCAATCCTTCTCCCAGCATCTCTATCCTAGCAGCGAACACAGGCGTGCTAATCTCGTGAACTCGAAAAGAGCATGCCTGTTTCATCCCAATTCGTCTTTACCGGATACAGCCTCGCCACACTCTGTTCCTGGGGCACGGGCGATTTCATCGGCGGATACGCCGCTAAGCGAGCGAATGCCTTTGTACTGGCTGCGCTGGCTCACGCTTGCGGGCTGATCCTGATGACCACGGTCGCGCTGCTCAGCGGTGGTCCCTTCCCGTCGCGGACATCTGCTCTATGGGCGATCGCAGCCGGTCTCAGCGGTGGCGCGGCTCTCGCAATCTTTTATCGCGCACTGGCTAGTGGGAAAATGGGGCTGATCGCTCCGACCTCTGCTGTCCTGGCAGCGGTAATCTCGGTGAGTTACGGAATCTTCACCGAGGGGCTTCCCCACGCAATTCAACTTGTGGGCTTTGTTCTGGCAGCGATCGGAATTTTTCTGATCTCCAGGCCTGAAGGTGGGGCAGGCCGCCCCGAGGGTCTCTCTCTCGCGTTCTTTGCCGGCCTCGGCTTCGCCGGCTTCTTTCTTTGCATGAAGCAAACCGGTGGCAGCTCGGCTCTGTGGTCTGCGGCGCTGGCTCGTCTGTCTTCCTTCGTTCTGGTGTGCACGATTGTGCTTGTGGGTGTTACGGAAAGAAGTATTCAACGCACCGGTGTACTGCTAGGCGGGCTGGCCGGATGTCTAGATGTAACCGGAACTGCGTTGTACGTCCGCGCCAGCCAGACTGGACGTTTGGATGCTGCCGTAGTCCTTACTTCACTTTATCCAGCGGTCACCGTGTTGCTCGCGCGGCTGCTCCTTAAAGAACATTTCACGCGTTGGAAAGTGGTAGGAATGCTAGCGGCAATTCTGGCCGTGCCGATGATTGCGCTGTAGTGAATAGAAATCAGCCACAGATTTGCACGGATAAACGCGGATTTATCTTTAACCGGATCTTTTCCTGAAATCTCCTTCTCGATCCGTGAAAATCCGTGCCGATCCGTGGCTGTCGTTATTGGCCCAATCTTCTGGGCGAAATTCGCTGCCCGCTACTCGCAACTGTTCACTCCCAGCTGCTACTATCGCCGACGTGGCACTGCTCGAAGTCCGCAATCTGACCAAAGTGTTTCCGCTCGGTGAATCCATGCTCGGCGGAGGCGCCAAGGGTGAAGTCCGCGCCGTGGACGACGTCTCGCTAGACATCGAAGCCGGAGAAACTCTAGGTTTAGTTGGCGAGTCGGGATCCGGGAAGAGCACATTCGGCCGGCTGGTCCTTCGATTGATCGAGCCGAGTGCGGGCAGTATTTACTTCAAGGGACGCAACCTGCTCACCGCCAGCCGCAGCGAAATGCGCCGCCTCCGCCGCGACATGCAGATTATTTTTCAAGACCCGTTCGGTTCGCTCGATCCCCGCTTGCGAGTGGAAGACATCATCAGCGAGCCGCTTGTAATTCACGAGCGCATGAGCCGGTCTACGCGCCGCGCCCGCACCGCCGAACTTCTCGATGCGGTGGGGCTTGATAAATCTGTGCTGCGGCGCTTTCCCCATGAATTCAGCGGTGGACAGCGGCAGCGCATCGGCATCGCCCGTGCCCTGGCCCTGCGGCCGAAGTTTATCGTGGCCGATGAGCCCGTGTCTGCCCTCGACGTCAGCGTGGGCGCCCAGATCGTCAATCTTCTGGCGCAGCTGCAACGCGAATTCGGGTTGACTTATCTTTTCATCTCCCACTCCATGCCGGTGGTCCGCTACCTCGCTACACGGATCGCGGTAATGTACCGAGGAAAAATCGTAGAGGTCGGGGCCACCGAACAGATCACAACCGGCCCGCAACATCCGTACACTCGCAGCCTGCTGGAAGCCACGCCGGAGGTCGTCGTATGAAGCCCATATAGCGACCGGCTGTGGACGCCGGTTCAAAATCACGAGCTCAAACCTTCCACCCTTCGCGGGTGGCTCCGGCGTCCCCGAGAGCGTCGCTGTGGCTAATTTGATGTTTCCGGGTTTATGCTTGGGGCGCACTCCCGGGAGGCGCTGCCAATGAAAAGAATATTCATTCTTCTGCTCTTTCTCTTAACCGCATGTGTTTGGGCACAACAGGCAAAGAATCCTGTTACCAGTGTGGTGCGTGAGATTCTTCCGCGTCAGCAGAAAAACCTGGTGGCGGCCGTCGAAGAAATGCCCGCGGACAAGTTCTCGTATAAGCCGACGCCACAGCAGATGAGCTTCGGTCACCTCGTGATGCACATCACCGAATCCAACAACTATCTTTGCGCCAAGATTAGTGATGCTCCGGCTCCGAAACCAGAAGAACTGAAAGAGACGGCCAGCAAAGAGAAGTTGGTTTCGGCGCTGAAGGCTTCGTTCGATTTCTGCAATACCGCACTGGCCAAGGTGGACGACACGAAGCTCGGTGACACGATTCAGGCCTATGGTGGGCACGACGCGCCGCGCGCCTGGGCCCTCATTGCTCTCACCAATGACTGGGCCGACCACTATGGGGCAGCGGCCATCTACCTCCGCTTGAACGGGCTGCTGCCACCCACGGCACAGAAGAAGTAGGCAACTATTTGATCTGCACCAGCTCACCAGGATTGGAACTGAGCGTCTCGGGAGCTGGCTGCTGCGGGGCTCGCCAGGAGTCAAAAATCGACACCTGGTGGACGCAGGAGACCGTGCAGTGCGGGGCGCACGATTTCTCCGTCACAAACTCGCGGCGTATATCCCCGAGCGTATATTTCTCCAGCGGGATGGCAGGGTACCCACGCTGTTGCGAGCAGTAGTGCACCAACCCGTCCTCACAGATGTAGAGGTAACGAGCTCCGGCGCGGCAGCGCCACTGGTTGGGACGCCCCAGCGCGATGTTGTCCTGGAAAGCATTCACCCGCGTAAAGCTGCGCTTCTCCATCGATTTCATTTCTTGGTAAACACGCCGCTCTTGGTCGCCGAGCGGTTGTAGTTGTCCTTCACCGTCGTGGATGATCCCAACCGTAGAGCTGAAGCCGAGCTCCACGGCTCTTTTGCCGATTACCAATGCGTCCTGCGGACTGTGCACGCCGCCGCCCACTACCGAGTTGATATTCACGTGGAACTCGGCATGTTCCGCCAGGAGCTGCAACTTCTTATCAAGCACCTTGAGGCTCTTCTTCGAAACCTCGTCAGGTGTGACGTTATCGATCGAGATTTGCAGCCACTCCAGTCCCGCTCGGTTTAGCCGCTGGATTCGCTCGGTCGTGAGCAGATAACCATTGGTGATCAGACCAGAGATCATGCCGTGCTTGCGAATGCGGTGGATGATCGCGTCGAGTTCCGGGTGGAGCAGCGGCTCGCCACCACTGATGGTGATCACCGAAGTGCGAAACTCCGACAGTTTGTCGACCCGCCGGAACATCATCTCGGTCGGGACTGGTTTGGAGAAATCGTCGTATTCGTTGCAGTACTTGCAGGCGAGATTGCAGCGGCGGATGGGAATAATGTGCGCCAACAGCGGGTGCTCGGTCGAGACCAGAGCGCGCAGCATCTCCCGTGCCCCACGGATTTTTCTGTGGAGATCCTTCAGGTGAGACCGAACGATTTTCTGGCTGGATGCCATAGCGGTCAATATTGGGTTATTAGAGCACAAGCAGAAGCTAAGTGAATCTCCTTCAACAACATTCTGCGCAATTTTGCCAGCGAATGGCAATCTGCCTAGGTTTTGCGCACGCTGGACTCAAGGTGAAAGGACCGGTTGCCTGATCAGTTTGCGCCTGGGGTTGTTCCGTCATCGTGGCCCGCATCCCTGAGGCACTGCAGCGCCTTTTTCAGCCATGCTTCTTTCACGAGCACATAGTCTGTGTCATGAGTCGAGAGCACGAAAATCGGAATGGCGTGATCCGAGAGTGGCTGAACGAACGCGGTAAGCACTCCAGTTTCCGAAAAGGAAATCGGACCTTTCAGCTTTAGGCATTTCCAGCCTCGTTCCGCATTTACATCTGCCGGGACGCTGGCTTCTGGACAAATTATGGAAAGTTCGTCAGCCCTGCGGGTAAGCGACGTGAGCATTCCGCGAACAGCCCACGCCGGGATGGCCGCGTCGGCAGGCAATCGGCAAATGGTGAATTTCTCCGGCAGCAACTCGAACGTAAGCCTATGACGACTCATGGTTTGCTAGCCGACCGCTTTCCGCAATGCGGCGCGCGCCAGGAGCCGCGTGGAATCGAGCACCGGAAGTGGAGAAGAGTCTGGAGTTACAAGCAGCGGGATCTCTGTGCAGCCCAGCACGACTGCATCACAGCCGTTGTCCTTAAGCATTCGAATGACTTCGGTAAAGTACGCCAGCGACCGCGGTAGGAACTGAGCATACACCAACTCGTTGAAGATGATCTGGTTTAACCTCGAGCGTTCGTTCTCATCCGGTATGCGATGCTCCAGACCAGCCGCTTTCAGCTTCTCCGGATACACTGGCCCTTCCATCAGATATCGTGTGCCTAACACACCCAGTCGCTTGAAATGGCATCGCTTGGATTCCTTCGCTACTTCTTCAGCTATGTGCAGCCATGGTCGGGGGGAGCGGTGCGCCACCAAGTCGAACGCCTGGTGAATGGTGTTATCCGGGCAGATGAGGAAATCCGCACCGGCCCGCGCCAGCTTCTCTGCCGAAGACATCATCAGCTCTGCGACTCCCGTCCAGTCACCCTGATCGATGTATTTCATGTACTCGGCCAGTGGATGGGTGTGGAGCGAGACCTCGGGATGGTTATGGCGCCCCAGTAATTCCGCCCCTTCTAGGCAGATCGTGCGATAGCACAACGCCGCTCCTTCAGCGCTGCAAGCCACGATTCCGATGTGTTGAGCCATGAACTCCAGTGCGTAAGTTGTGGGGCCGGCTTTATGAGCCGCGCATGCCCGGGTCCAAGACCCGGCCCACACATTCTGTACCACGTTCAGCCGAACGGCAACGTAGGAGAAGAACGCCGTCAAATGCTCTCATCTCTAGCCCCAACTTAGGGGAGGAGCAAAAGATTACGAGCGGGAAACGGCTGCGTCAAACAAATTCAGAAAGGCAAGCTTTTTCTCTGGAGCCAAGAATGATGCCTCGAACGAGTTTCGGGCCACCTCTCGGAGGTGCTCGTCGGTGAAGTCGAAAGCATCTTGGACCAACTGATATTCCTGCGTCAGGGAAGTATTAAACATCGCTGGATCGTCAGTGTTGAGCGTGATCATGACTCCCCGATCGAAGTAGCTTTTCACCGGATGTTCCGCTATCCCAGCACAGCAGCCAGTCCGGATATTGCTGGTGACGCATATCTCCACCGGGATTTGACACTTCGCCAATTCTTCAACCAACTCGGGGTCCTGGCCTGCGCTTAAGCCGTGTCCGATGCGCTCGGCGCCCAGATTGAGCGCGCCCCAGACGGATTCTGGCCCTGCGGTTTCGCCCGCATGCACGGTGAGCCGGAGAGCGTGTTCGGCGGCATAGGCGTATGGGTCGCGAAAAAGTTCTGGCGCCGCGCGACCCTCGTCACCGCCGATACCAAACCCAACGACGTTGCGGTGGTGATAGCGCACTGCAAGTTCTGCTACCCGCTGGGCTTCCTCCGCTCCAAACTGCCGCACCGCATCAAAAATCCAGAGAAGAGATATGCCGAAGTCGCGCTCGCCTCGCATGCGGCCGCGTTCCAGTCCTTCGAAGATCGCGTCGAACTCCTGCTTTCGCCACAGGCAGACGCCTACCGAAACGTAAACTTCGGCGTGCAAAACGTTTTCCGATTTGAGCCGCTCCATCAGGCGATAAGCAATCAGCTCGTAGTCGTCTGGGCTCTGCAAGTGCTCGGTAACGGCCTTGAACGCCATCAGGAAGCCGCTGAAGTCTTCGAATTGATAAAGCTGTTCGATTGCGGCAAGGGATCCGTCCGGCGTGCCGCGACGCTGCCTGAGTTCAAGCAGAGTCGTCGGCAGGATCGAGCCTTCGAGGTGTAGGTGCAGCTCGGCCTTGGGAAGGGAGAGGATGAAGAGACTGGGCACCAAATTCATGATTGTAGATTTTAGAGGGCGGAAGTAAGAATGCAGAAGTCAGAATTCAGAAGTATGGAGTTAGAAGGTACTTCTGCAATCTGACCTCTTACTTCTGAATCTTACCTTCTGAATCTTACTTCTGATTTCCGCAGAACTCGCTATGGTGACGGCTGTAAAGGGAGTAAATCGTCAATCCGATGGCCAACCACGCGAAAAATCGTAGCCATGTGAGAATCGGCAAACCACTCATCAGCAGCACGCAAAAGAAGACGCTAAGCACTGGGGCCAGGATGCCGCCCGGAGCACGGAAACCGCGGTGGCGGCCTGGATCGCGATAGCGGAGTATGATGACGCCAATCGACACCAGTACGAAGGCGAACAGCGTGCCGATATTGGAGAGATCGGCAAGAGTTCCAATGTCCAGAATTCCCGCCGGAATTCCGACAACAAAACCTGCGATCCAAGTAGCCGTCGAAGGTGTGCGGAAGCGCGGATGCACGCGACCGAACAGCCTGGGCAACAAACCGTCTCGGGACATGGCGAACCACACGCGAGCCTGTCCAAGCTGGAAGACGAGCAGGGAAGAGATCATGCCCATCATGGCGCCGAACAAAACTCCGAGTCGCACCCAGTGGAGGCTGTGGGATCCGGTGGCAAGCGTGAGCTTTTTAAGGCTGTTCACCACAGGGGCAGCGTCGTCGAGCAGCGACTGCCAGGGCACGATACCGGTGAGCACTACCGCTACTCCAATATAAAGAAGCGTACAGACCACCAGCGTGGCGATGATGCCGATGGGCAAGTCGCGTTGCGGATTTTTGGCCTCTTCTGCAGCCGTGGACACCGAGTCAAAGCCAATATAGGTGAAGAAAATGATCGAACCGCCTGTGAGAATGCCCGACCAACCCTGCGGAGCGAATGGGTGCCAGTTTCCGGGACGGACGTAATGCGCGCCGGCAATGATGAAAGCGAAGATGGCCGCTATCTTCAGTATCACCATGGTGTTGTTGGCTTCGGCTGACTCGCGGATGCCGCGCACCAGGATTACCGTCAGGATCATCACTACGAGAAACGCCGGAAAGTTAAAACCGAAGTGCAGACCGGGAGCGTAGAGAAGATTGCCCTTGAGGTCGGTCAGACCTGCGGGCAGGTAAGCAGGCGAAATCCAACGCAGGGCGGGATGCCAGCCGAACCAATCGAACATGTCAACCAAGTGCGCCGCGAAGCCGACGCTCACCGCCATGTTGCTGACGGCGTATTCAAGAATTAAGTCCCAGCCGATGATCCAGGCGATTAACTCGCCCATCGTCGCATAGGTGTAAGTGTACGCACTGCCCGCGATCGGAATCATCGAAGCCAGTTCCGCGTAACAGAGGGCAGTGAATCCACAGACGATCGCCACCAGTACAAGTGACAACGCCAGGGCCGGCCCTGCACCGGGGCGCCCCAGTGTGGCCGTATGCCTGACCAGATAATCGAGCAGCGGGGCATTCAGGATGGACGAAGCGTCGAACTTCTGGCCGGCAATTGCGGTCCCGACTACCGTGAAGATGCCGGATCCGATCACAGCGCCAATGCCGAGCGCGGTTAACGACACAGGTCCTAGGGTCTTCTTAAGCCGGCGTTCGGGCTCTTCCGAGTCCGAAATCAACTTGTCGATAGACTTGCAAGTGAAGAGCTGACTGCCCGAGCTCTGGGTGGGAGCCTTGGTATTCTGGTTGGTTGTTGTTGGTATTTGTGCCAAAGGGCCGTCTCTCCTCACGAAGCGCAAGATCCCGAGCTAGCAGTACGCGCGAACCCATTTTGTCGCTGCCTGCATTGCGGTGAGCGTGCCAAGTTAGCTGATTCTATCGGGGATTGTGCCCTTGCGCTAGAGCGACGCCAAGGCTAGGTAGACGGATCGACTGGGTCGCAAAAACCAGCATGCTGGCGCAGGCCTCGAAAGGGCAGGCAAGATAGGGCGGGAACCGCGAGATCTCGCGCCCGCGGTCAAGATCTGATTGTGAAGGAAACGGGACACAGGATTCCGTGTCCCGTTTACAGAGATGTAACTTTATCGCTTGGCTTGGCCGCGTACCATCTTCTTTACCTTGCGCTTCTTCGATCCCCGCGCGTAATCGCGTTTTGCCAGCGGCTTCGCGATCTTCCGCTGCTTGCGCGCTGCGCGTTTTGATTTCTTGCGTTCTTCCCTACTCAGTGTCGATGTATTCGCCATGAATGCGCTCTGTCTCTCCTGACAATGATCAAACCGCCGAGCTGCGCTCGGCCGCCCGGACGAGGGCGCCCGGGCCTACGTGGCCGATGCCGGCCCGAGCTAAACCGCTTCCAGTTGCGCGTACTTTTCTACCAGCTTCTTCAGCCCGAAGCGAGGGAATTGTACCGTAATCTTGGCCTCTGCACCCTCACCCTCCCGCTGATAGACCAATCCTTCGCCATACTTCGGGTGGCGCACTTTCTGGCCCGGACGGAACCCTCGGCGCCCACCGGGCTCCTCAACCGGCATTTTGGGAATTTTGAATTTCCTGCCCCGAGAGGCGAAGAACTCGGCAATGTTATCAATTGAGTTGTAACTCTTCCCCGAGTACGGCGTTCCCGAGTACGACATCCCTTTGCTCCGCCCCGGACGGCCCCACTTCGTACTCTGATCCTCATCCTCGTAGGCGTAATGCGGCGAACCATGCTCGTATTCGCGGGACTCGGGCATCCTCCCCGGAGGACGACGACCTCGCGCGTGCTGGGCTAATGAAGTTCCCACCCGTGAAGAAGTTCTTGTCCTTCGTGGCGATCCCACATCCTCGAGCAATTCCGCCGGAACCT